>NZ_JABMCU010000208.1:0-7609 GCF_013179605.1 Enterobacter sp. CM29
GTAAGCAAAACGCCAACTTCCTGGTGTCGATTCACGCGGATGCTGCGCCGAACCGTAACGCCACCGGCGCGTCGGTATGGGTACTGTCGAACCGTCGTGCCAACAGTGAAATGGCGAACTGGCTTGAAGAGCACGAAAAGCAGTCTGAACTGTTAGGCGGGGCAGGCGATGTGCTGGCAAACAGCCAGGCCGATCCGTATCTCAGCCAGGCGGTGCTGGATTTACAGTTCGGTCATTCTCAGCGCGTCGGGTATGATGTCGCCACTAACGTACTCAACCAGCTGCAAAGCGTCGGATCGCTGCATAAGCGTCGTCCGGAACATGCGAGCCTCGGTGTCCTGCGTTCGCCGGATATTCCGTCGATTCTGGTAGAGACGGGTTTTATCAGTAATCACGGTGAAGAGCGTTTACTGGGAAGCGACAGCTATCAGCAGCAAATTGCTGAAGCGATTTATAACGGTCTGCGTAAATACTTTGACGCGCATCCGCTTCAGTCTGCGCCGCAGGGCGGGGCAGCCCAGACGGCAAGCGCCGCGCTGCCGGGTGAGATGACCGCGACTAATTAAGGAGAGTTCATGCCGATTCAGGTTCTACCGCCGCAGCTCGCGAACCAAATCGCCGCCGGTGAGGTGGTGGAACGCCCTGCATCGGTGGTGAAAGAGCTGGTGGAAAACAGCCTCGATGCAGGGGCGACCCGCATTGATATCGATATTGAACGCGGGGGCGCAAAGCTTATCCGCATTCGTGATAACGGCTGTGGCATCAAAAAGGACGAGCTGGCGCTGGCGCTGGCGCGTCATGCCACCAGTAAAATTGCGTCACTTGACGATCTGGAAGCGATTATCAGCCTGGGTTTTCGCGGCGAAGCGCTGGCCAGTATCAGCTCCGTTTCCCGCTTAACGTTGACCTCCCGCACGGCCGACCAGCAGGAAGCCTGGCAGGCCTACGCCGAAGGGCGCGATATGGACGTCACGGTTAAACCAGCGGCGCACCCGGTAGGCACCACGCTTGAAGTGCTGGATCTTTTCTATAACACGCCCGCCCGGCGCAAGTTTATGCGAACCGAGAAGACCGAATTCGGACATATCGACGAGATCATCCGCCGCATCGCGCTGGCACGCTTTGATGTCACTCTTAACCTCAGTCATAACGGTAAGGTGATGCGTCAGTACCGGGCAGTGGCGGAAGGCGGGCAAAAGGAGCGTCGGCTGGGCGCCATCTGCGGCACGCCGTTCCTGGAAAAAGCGCTGGCCATTGAGTGGCAGCATGGCGATTTGGCCCTGCGCGGCTGGGTTGCCGATCCGAACGCCAGTAGCGCCGCGTTTGCTGAGATTCAGTACTGCTACGTCAACGGTCGCATGATGCGCGACCGCCTGATTAACCACGCCATTCGCCAGGCCTGTGAAGATAAGCTCGGCGCCGATCAACAGCCCGCCTTTGTGCTTTATCTGGAGATCGACCCGCATCAGGTTGACGTTAACGTGCACCCCGCCAAGCACGAGGTGCGTTTCCACCAGTCGCGTCTGGTGCATGATTTTATCTATCAGGGCGTCGTTAGCGTTTTGCAGAAGCAGGCTGAGCCAACGCTGCCGCTGGAAAACGACGTTCCTGCACCGCGATCGCTGCCAGAAAATCGCGTGGCGGCCGGACGTAACCATTTCGCTGAACCCGCAGCCGCGCGCGAACCAGTGGCTCCGCGTTTTTCGTCAGCGGGAAGCGCACCGCGCCTGACGGGCGCCAACTACCCAAATGCCCAGCCGGGGTATCAAAAGCAGCAAGGTGCGTTATACCGTAAATTGCTGGACACCCCAGCCGTGGAACGGAAAGAACATATTGAGGTATCGCCGTCTTCCCTTGACGGACATAGCCAGAGTTTTGGCCGGGTATTGACGATTGTCGCCCCGGACATGGCACTGCTTGAACGTGAGGGGAAATTGATGCTGCTGGCGTTGCCGGTAGCGGAACGCTGGCTTAAACAGGCGCAACTGACGCCAGGGGAAAACGCCGCCTGTGCTCAGCCGTTACTGATCCCGGTTCGGTTAAAAATAAACCATGAAGAAACAGGGGTTTTGCAGCGTGCCCAGGCGCTTCTTGCCGAAATGGGGATTGAAATCGTACTGGACGCGCAGCATGTGACAATTCGCGCAGTGCCTTTACCCTTACGCCAACAAAATTTACAAAACTTGATTCCTGAACTGATAGGCTACCTGGCGCAGCAAACGACGTTTGATGCCGCCGATACCGCGCAGTGGATCGCCCGCCATCTGGCCAGCGAACATTCGCCGTGGAGTATGGCGCAGGCGATTACCGTTCTGGCAGAGGTGGAACGCCTCTGTCCACAGCTGGTGAAAGCGCCGCCAGGTGGTTTGTTACAACCTGTTGATTTAAAAACGGCGATGACCGCCCTGAAACATGACTGATGTAAGTAAGGCGAGCCTGCCAAAGGCGATTTTTTTAATGGGGCCAACGGCCTCCGGTAAAACGGCGTTAGCCATTGAGTTACGTAAAGTTTTGCCAGTAGAGTTGATTAGCGTTGATTCAGCCCTCATTTACCGAGGAATGGACATCGGCACGGCGAAGCCCAACGCAGACGAACTGCGTGCGGCACCGCACCGTTTACTGGATATTCTCGACCCGGCACAGGCTTACTCCGCAGCAGATTTTCGCCGCGACGCCTTAGCTGAGATGGCCGAGATTACCGCCGCGGGACGCATACCGCTGTTAGTTGGCGGCACGATGCTCTACTTTAAGGCGCTGCTGGAGGGGTTATCGCCTCTGCCATCGGCCGATCCGGAAGTGAGAGCGAAGATTGAGCGGCAGGCGGCAGAGCAGGGGTGGGACGTTTTGCACAGGCAACTGGAAGAGATTGACCCGGTTGCCGCAGCGCGGATCCACCCAAACGATCCGCAAAGGCTTTCCCGGGCACTGGAAGTTTTTTTCATTTCGGGTAAAACTTTAACGGAACTGACGCAAACGTCAGGAGACGCTCTGCCGTATCAGGTGCATCAGTTCGCCATCGCCCCGGCGAGCCGTGAACTGCTCCATCAACGAATTGAGCAGCGTTTTCATCAGATGTTGGCTTCAGATTTTGAAGCAGAAGTGCGGGCGCTTTTTGCCCGTGGAGATTTGCATACGGACATGCCTTCCATTCGTTGTGTGGGATACCGCCAGATGTGGTCGTATCTTGAAGGCGAGATTTCATACGATGAAATGGTTTATCGAGGTGTTTGCGCCACGAGACAGTTAGCGAAGCGCCAGATCACCTGGTTGCGCGGTTGGGAGGGGGTTCACTGGTTAGACAGTGAAAAACCACAACAGGCGTTAAACGAAGTGATTGAGGTTATTGGTGATATCGCTGACTGAATGTGTACAATTAAGCCGTATCGTGCGCAATTTTTCAGAATCGCAAGGTTCTAAGTACAAAACAAGCATATAAGGAAAAGATAGAATGGCTAAGGGGCAATCTTTACAAGATCCGTTCCTGAACGCATTGCGTCGGGAGCGTGTTCCAGTTTCTATTTATTTGGTGAATGGTATTAAGCTGCAAGGTCAGATTGAGTCTTTCGATCAGTTCGTGATCCTGTTGAAAAACACGGTCAGCCAGATGGTCTATAAGCACGCGATTTCTACTGTTGTTCCGTCCCGTCCGGTATCTCATCACAGCAATAACGCTGGCGGCGGCACTGGCAGTAACTACCATCATGGCAGCAACGCGCAGGGTTCATCTGCTCCTGCGCAGGACAGCGAAGAAACCGAATAAGGTTTTGGGCTGTTTTCCACACGGGGAGCCAGGGATCCTGCGTTCCCCGCTGATCTTTTTAGAGAGGTTTACGCTTGTTTGACCGTTATGACGCCGGTGAGCAGGCGGTGCTGGTACACATCTATTTTTCGCAAGACAAAGATATGGAAGACCTCCAGGAGTTTGAATCTCTGGTCTCTTCCGCCGGTGTCGAAGCAATGCAGGTGATTACCGGTAGCCGTAAAGCGCCGCACCCGAAGTACTTTGTTGGTGAAGGTAAAGCAGTTGAAATTGCGGATGCCGTAAAAGCAACCGGCGCATCAGTCGTGCTGTTTGATCATGCGCTGTCTCCGGCTCAGGAACGTAACCTGGAAGCTCTCTGCGAATGTCGTGTTATCGATCGCACGGGGTTGATCTTAGATATTTTTGCTCAGCGTGCGCGTACCCACGAGGGTAAGTTGCAGGTTGAGCTGGCGCAGTTGCGCCATCTGGCGACGCGTCTGGTGCGTGGCTGGACACACCTTGAAAGACAAAAAGGCGGGATTGGTTTACGTGGCCCGGGTGAAACCCAGCTCGAAACCGACCGTCGTTTGCTGCGTGGCCGTATAACCCAGATCCTTTCTCGTCTGGAGCGTGTCGAGAAACAGCGCGAACAGGGGCGTCGGGCGCGAACCAAAGCCGACATCCCAACGGTGTCGCTGGTGGGCTATACCAACGCCGGTAAATCCACCCTGTTTAACCAGATAACCGAGGCCCAGGTGTATGCCGCAGACCAGCTGTTTGCGACCCTGGATCCTACGCTGCGCCGTATTGACGTCGCAGACGTCGGTGAAACGGTACTGGCGGATACCGTAGGGTTTATCCGCCATCTGCCGCACGATCTGGTGGCGGCGTTTAAAGCGACGTTGCAGGAGACGCGTCAGGCGACCCTGCTGCTGCACGTGATTGATGCGGCTGACGTACGCGTGCAGGAAAACATCGACGCGGTGAATGTGGTGCTCGAAGAGATTGACGCCCACGAAATTCCCACCCTGTTGGTGATGAACAAGATCGATATGCTGGACGATTTCGAACCGCGTATTGACCGAGATGAAGAGAACAAACCAATTCGGGTCTGGCTATCTGCTCAGGCCGGGATTGGTGTGCCACTGCTTTTCCAGGCTTTGACAGAACGTCTTTCCGGTGAGGTAGCTCAGCACACGCTGCGACTGCCGCCACAGGAAGGCAGGCTGCGTAGCCGGTTTTATCAGCTTCAGGCGATAGAAAAAGAGTGGATGGAGGATGACGGCAGCGTGGGGATGCAGGTGCGTATGCCGATCGTTGACTGGCGTCGCCTCTGTAAACAAGAACCTGCGCTGGCGGACTATATCGTCTGATCAGAAAGGGGAAGCCTGAAAAATTCGCCCTTGCATAACAAATATGGAGCATATACATGGCGTGGAATCAGCCCGGTAATAACGGACAAGACCGCGACCCGTGGGGAAGCAGCAATAATCAAGGCGGCAACTCTGGGGGAAATGGCAACAAAGGTGGTCGCGAGCAGGGGCCGCCGGATCTGGATGATATCTTCCGCAAACTGAGCAAAAAGCTTGGTGGCCTTGGCGGAGGAAAAGGTTCTGGCTCGGGTGGCAACTCCACTCAGAGTCCGCGCCCGCCTATGGGTGGCCGCGTAGTAAGCATTGTGGCCGCGGCGGTAGTCATCATCTGGGCAGCCAGCGGGTTCTACACCATTAAAGAAGCAGAGCGCGGCGTGGTAACCCGTTTCGGTAAGTTCAGCCATCTGGTTGAGCCGGGCCTGAACTGGAAACCGACCTTCATTGATAACGTGACCGCAGTGAACGTGGAGTCCGTCCGTGAACTGGCGGCGTCTGGCGTGATGTTGACCTCTGACGAAAACGTGGTGCGCGTTGAGATGAACGTCCAGTACCGCGTGACCGATCCTGAGCGTTATCTGTTTAGCGTGACCAGCGCGGATGACAGCCTGCGTCAGGCGACCGACAGCGCCCTGCGTGGCGTGATCGGTAAATACACCATGGACCGTATCCTGACCGAAGGTCGTACCGTTATTCGTAGCGATACCCAGCGCGAGCTGGAAGAGACCATCCGTCCGTACAACATGGGTATCACCCTGCTGGACGTCAACTTCCAGGCTGCACGTCCGCCGGAAGAGGTGAAAGCGGCGTTTGACGATGCGATTGCCGCGCGTGAAAACGAACAGCAGTACATCCGTGAAGCGGAAGCGTATACCAACGAAGTTCAGCCGCGTGCAAACGGTCAGGCGCAGCGTATTCTGGAAGAAGCGCGCGCGTATAAGACCCAGACCATCCTGGAAGCACAGGGTGAAGTGGCTCGCTTCGCGAAGATCCTGCCGGAATATAAAGCCGCGCCGGAAATTACCCGTGAGCGTCTCTATATCGAGACCATGGAAAAAGTGCTGAGCCATACGCGTAAAGTGCTGGTTAACGACAACAAAGGCGGAAACCTGATGGTCCTGCCGCTGGATCAGATGCTTAAAGGCGGTTCTGCACCGGCAGCAAAAGACAACAGCGGAGCCAACAACCTGCTGCGTCTGCCGCCAGCCTCGTCTGGCAGCTCCAGCGCGAACACAACGCCTTCTTCGAACGATGGTGACATTATGGACCAACGCCGTGCTAACGCGCAGCGTAACGACTACCAGCGTCAGGGGGAATAAGGATGCGTAAGTCAGTTATTGCGATCATCATCATCGCACTGGTCGTGCTCTACACCTCCATCTTTGTGGTGAAAGAGGGCGAACGTGGGATCAAGTTCCAGTTTAGCAGCGTCGTGCGTGACGGCGACAAGCGTCCGGTGATCTACGAGCCGGGTCTGCACTTCAAGGTGCCTTTCATTCAATCAGTCAAAACGCTCGACGCACGTATCCAGACCATGGATAACCAGGCCGACCGTTTCGTGACTAAAGAGAAGAAAGACCTGATCGTTGATTCCTACATCAAATGGCGTATCAGCGACTTCAGCCGCTACTTCCTGGCAACCGGCGGTGGTGATGTTTCTCAGGCAGAAGTGCTGCTGAAACGTAAGTTCTCTGACCGTCTGCGTTCTGAAATTGGTCGTCTGGATGTAAAAGACATCGTGACCGACTCCCGTGGTCGTCTGACACTGGAAGTGCGTGATGCGTTGAACTCAGGTACAGCGGGTACCGAAGACGAAGTGGAAACACCGGCAGCGGATGACGCGATTGCCAAAGCGGCTGAACGCGTTCAGGCTGAAACCAACGGTAAAGTACCGGTGATCAACCCGAACAGTATGGCTGCACTGGGTATCGAAGTGGTTGACGTGCGTATCAAGCAGATCAACCTGCCAGCGGAGGTGTCCGAGGCGATCTACAACCGTATGCGCGCCGAGCGTGAAGCGGTAGCCCGTCGTCACCGTTCACAGGGTCAGGAAGAGGCCGAGAAACTGCGTGCCGCAGCGGACTACGAAGTGACCAAGACGCTGGCGGAATCTGAGCGTCAGGGCCGTATCCTGCGTGGTGAAGGCGATGCCGAAGCCGCGAAGCTGTTTGCCGATGCCTTCAGCCAGGATCCCGACTTCTACGCCTTTATCCGTAGCCTGCGTGCTTACGAGAATAGCTTCCAGAGCAACCAGGATGTGATGGTACTCAGCCCGGACAGCGATTTCTTCCGTTATATGAAGACGCCGACTAACGCAACGCGATAAACTCAGGCTCGTTTGAGTATTCAAACCACCGCTCTTCACGGAGCGGTGGTTTTCTTTTATAAGGATGAAAAATGAATTCAACGATCTGGCTCGCACTGGCTTTGGTTTTGGTGCTGGAAGGCCTCGGCCCGATGCTCTATCCACGCGCATGGCGACGGATGATCGCGACCA
>NZ_JABMCU010000209.1:0-7597 GCF_013179605.1 Enterobacter sp. CM29
GCTGCCGGTGCACAAATAACACTTCTGTGAAACCACCGAATTTGCGCCAATCGTAATCTCGCCAAGGGTATATAACACCGCGTCATCCCCTACCCAGGCGTAATCCCCAAGCGTTAATTTCCAGGGATAAGTAATTTTCACCGAAGGACGAATGACTACGTTTTTTCCTATTTTTGCGCCAAACAGACGCAGTAAAAATGCGCGCCAGCGGTACAGTATTTGCGGCGACCAGGCAAATAACGTTGCCTGTACAGCCCACCACAGTTGAACTTTAATACCGCTCCCGCCCCGAAAACCTTTCGGCACGGAGAATCCATTTAATTCCTGCATTACGTTTCCTTATATCTCAGGCTTTGTTATATAAGGCTTTCGCTTTACCCGTCGTTTTCAGACGTAAGAAATAAGATAATTCCGCCCAGAACCCCGGCACGCGTAATATTTTACGCTGCACGTTTTTGGCATCCTGGCACAATTCCAGATTATTCGAGGTTGACACGCCGCCCATTGAAAATTCGGATACCAGTCCTTTAATTCGACGGAACGGGTAGCCAGATTTGTACAGGCTGGCGGCCAGGGCATAATCTGATGACACTTTATATTGCAAATCGTAAGGCTGCTTTTTCAGGCCGCTCATCGGAAAGAAAATAGCCTGATGGCTTGCCGGCAAGCTGTGGTAGATATACCAGCCTGGTTTCGCGCCGCGCAGGACTTTTTTCCCCTCGCCGAAATCAAGCAGCGCATCACCGATAAACATGGCATCTTCTTTCTGGCGCGCCAGCTGGCGTGCAAACAGCGCCACATCTTCATGGAACACGTCGCCGGAATTGAGGAAGATGGCGTAGCGCCCCTGCGCCATGTTGATGCCTTTATTCATGGCATCGTAAATGCCTTTATCTTTCTCGCTGATGTAACGTAAGTTGAACTCACCGTTAAGTTTTTCCAGGAACTCCGCCGTGCCGTCGTTCGAGCCGCCATCGACCACGATCCACTCAAAGGTGAGGCTCGGATCGCGCGCCAGGTTGCGCAGCGAGCGCCAGGTTTTTACCACCCCTTCGTGGTTACGAAAGGCGACAGTAATGACGCTAAGAAACATAAATCACCTCATTTCGTCATACGCTCGTAATATTCAGCGCTTTGCGCAAAATAAACGGACATACAATTAAGAATGCATATTCCGGGCTAAATATTGACCCGGTAAAAAACAACGACACCGGTGTGAACAGATAAAGTTGCACGCGAAAGTTCTGGTTATCACCAAACGCGTTAATCATCATTTTGAAAACTTTAAACAGATACCACAGTGTCAACAGTACGGCGAACCAGGAAAAATAGATAATTAACAGATACAGACCATTGTCTATGGTTTTACCGACATCCGCACCGTTAAAGATTCCGAATGATGCAACATATTCGTAAAGTGAGCCGAATCTTACTACGCCATCAATATGGGTTAAGGAATAACCCACCATCACCAGTGGACCAATGATGCGATAATAGGACGACGAACCTTCCGTTCCCAAATCACCCAGACGTTCAGAAATGTACGGGAATGCGAATATTACGCCCACTAAAAATACCGTCAGAGAAATGATCGCCAGCGGCAGTTTTTTCTTAATCGCCTCTTTGTTCAGGTACTGGAACGCCCACTCCAGCAGGTAAAACAGAATAAACGTCATTACCCCTGAGAACGACCCTGACAGAACGATTCCTGCAAGAATCATAGCATCGGTCTTGGGGGTTTTGATACCGAACTGTTTGATGCTGAGCCAAATTGAGATTAATGCCAGAGCAAAAAACGCCGGTTCAAAATAGAGCGCAGTGGTACGCTTGCCACCAAACTTAATGAAGTTCAGTACATAGCTGTTACTGTATATAAGATATTTCGAAATTATTTCCATCAGGCTACTGCCGCCTGTGAGAATAATTTGCGCCATCTCCAATGCCGCAAGCATAACAATCAGCCCGACGACAATATAAAAGAACCTGAGGATTTTCCTATAATTGTGCGGAGAGATAGTTTTAAAACGAATACTCCACACCATGCCAATAATGATAACGATATAAACAAACAGCATGGTGGAGGTGACATATTTGCTGGCGTCCAGCGACTGACCAAAGATGTAGTTAAACGCCGTCAGACCAAACCCGATCCCCAGCGCAATCATCAGCTTTTTGAGGTTAAGCTTGTCAACGTACAGCAACAGCAGAACCGGCAGGAAGGTGACGATGGTGATTGGGAAGCTTTCACCGAGCTGGGCAATCTTGACGTTGACCAGCAGGTAGATCAGCGGCAGCAGCAGATAACTACAGATTCTGATAGAACGAGACATACTCCTCCAGCATCTGTTGTCCACTGTACGCTTTACGGCTGCGGTTGCGGAACGATTCCAGGTCCGTGCCAAAAACAGCCTGCGCGATATCGGCCTTCGACAGCTGCACCAGCGGCAGCACCTCGTTCTCACTGAAGGTTTTACCGCCCGATTTCTCCAGCACTTCGCGCGCCGCGTCGCTGTGGGTGGCAATGACCGGCACGCCAATGGAGAGCGCTTCGCACAGGATCAGCGGGTAGTTGTCCACGCGGGAGCTGAACACCAGCGCGTCCATACCGTTGAGCGCGCTCATCAGTTTGCGCTTGTCGGTTTCAAACCCGTGATTCACCACGTTAGCGCCTTCGAACGGCGAGAATTTGCCGAAGGTATGCAGTTCAATTTTGTCGCCGAGCGCCATCATGTCGCGCACCAGCTGTTGGTTGGTTTTGCCGTCGTAGCGCAGGTCATGGGCGACGACAGCGATTTTCGGCTTGCCCGTGGTAATGGCTACGGGCGTCAGTTCGGCCAGGATCTCTTCCGTCGCCACATCAATACCGTTGTTGATAATCTGGCAGCGCCCTGCTCCGTACAGGCTATTAAAAGCATCTGCCACGTGCTGGCTTGGAGAGATAAAGGTGCAGCCGAGCGAGAGCATGTCGCGGAACAGCTGACGCTTGCCCTCAACCAGCTGATGCGCGCGATCGACCTTCACCGGCGGATAGTTGCTGAGCGTAGGGCATTTCTGGCAGTTATCTTTCCAGCCTTCGCAGCCGTCGGTAAAGGCGCAGCGTCCGGTCACGCTCCAGTGGTCGTGTAGCGTCCAGACGAAACGGGTGTCCGGCTTGTGCGCCTTCACTTTGCCACAAAACGCTACCACCTCTTCCAGATTCAGCCAGTAGCTGTGCAGCACGTGGAAGTGCAGCACAACCGGCCCGCGGGTGCGGGTGACGGTGCGGTAGAGATTATTCAGGTTGCCGAACAGGTCGCGGTTAAACAGGCGGAACAGCGCAATATTGGCGATGGAGGTCAGACGTGGCGTCTGCTTCAGCACCTGCGGATAGTTATCATGGCTGACGCTTTTCTTGCCGCCCTTGCCGTAACCGTAAACAAAGCGCGACTGTAATCCTTTTTGCAGCGCGCGCTGGTGCAGATCCAGCGCTACGCCTGCCGCCCCGCCCTCTGCGAGGCGTACGTTAAATTGCAGAATGTTCATTTAATCACCTTCACGCGGGCTTTCTCGCCCACCACCAGCGCATTGTCCGGAATGCTGTCCAGCACCACGCTGCCTGCGCCAACCGTCACGTTATTGCCCACGGTAATCTCCCCGATCATCACCACGTTGGCGCCCAACTCGACGTTATTGCCAATCACCGGGCAGGCCAGGCTGTCTGGCCCACGGTTGCCGATTGTCACCCCGTGGCGAATGGTGAAATCATCACCCGCGACGACGAACTTGTTGATGACGACCGCATAGCCGTGATGAATGGTAAAGCGGCGGCCAATGGTGGCAGCGGCCTGAATTTCATAGCCAAAAAAGCATTCGGTGATGATGCGGTACAGCACCAGCACCGGCGCGGCCCAGATATTGTTCAGCACATTTTTTTTGCGCCACACCGAGCAAAAGTGCGCAATACGGTAGGCCAGAACCATGCAGCACGGGCGCAGGCTCCAGCTGTTAGCGCGGCAATCTTCCAGAAACATTATTTCCCCCGAAGCCCGTCAGCCAGACGCTTGCCGTTACGCACCGACAGCAGCGTCAGCAGCGTGCGCCAGTTCATGCGCTTATTGCGGATCTGATAGAGGGTAAAGAGCTGATACTTCCGACTGGCACGGTCAAACTTGTCCTTGTGCTTGCGGTAAAAATGGAAGTAGCCCGAGAATTTTTTCGGTGACGAGGTGATCTGCATCTCCCCGTGGTTGATGTGCAGGATCTGCGTGGCCTCTTCCACCTTCCACGGCTCGCCGTACTCCACCACCATCCGCAGGAAGATGTCGTAATCCTGCGCGGCCTTCAGCTCGGTATCGAACAGGCACTCCTTAAAGCGCCAGGCCCAGGTAAACACCTGGTTGCCGATAATGTTGCGCTTGTAGAACAGGCGTCGGGAATACGGTGATTTCGGATACAGCGGCAGGCTGGCCGGCTGCGAATAGACCTCGCCCTGACAGACATAGTCGTTGGCATACAGAAACGCGTGGGTCACCAGCTGCGCTTTGTGCGACAGGAAGATCGACAGACGGTTTGGTGTCCATTCGTCATCATCGTCGATACCGGTCAGATACTGCCCTTTCGCCTGCATAATCGCCTGATTGCGCACCGCGCACGCCCCGGAGTTGATGGCGTTGTGCGTGTAGACCACGCGCGGGTCGTTCAGGTCTTCGACAAACTTTTGCAGCTGTTCGTAAGAGGAGGAACAGTCATCCACGATAATCAGTTCCCAGTTATCGTAATCCTGACGCAGGACCGATTTAATCGCGCGGATCGCCAGCTGCTGACGATTCCATGTCGGCATATAGATAGAAATCAAAGGGCGTTGTGTGCTCATTTATTCCTCCTGCCCCTCACCCCGACCCTCTCCCCGGAGGGGAGAGGGTGAAAGACCGCACCAGGCAGTCCCCTCTCCCCTCAGGGGAGAGGGTTAGGGTGAGGGGTGTGGGGTGTGTTTTGTTATTTAGAGTCAGACTTGTATTCGTACTCGTAGTAGCCGTAATCCTGATAACCCGTCGCACGGCGGAAGATGGAGTTCAGAATGACCCCTTTCACCTCAATACCGTTCTGCTCAAAGCGGCTCAGGCTGGTTTCCACTTCCTTCAGGGTGTTCACCGCATAGCGTGCAACCATCAGCGTGGTGCCCGCATGACGCCCTACCACGGCGGCGTCGGTGACCGCCAGAATTGGTGGGGTATCGATCAGCACCAGGTCATAGTTTTTGCTTGCCCACTCGATCAGCTGCGTGAAGCGCTCGCTCATCAGCAGTTCAGACGGGTTCGGCGGTACCTGGCCACGCGGGATCAGGTCAAATTTCGGAATCGAGGTCGGCTTGGCGCTCTCGCTGATCTCCCCTTTACCCAGCAGGATTTCCGACAGGCCGTTAACGTTGTTGGTACCCAGCAGCTCATGGGTGTAGCCCTTACGCATGTCGCAGTCGATCAGCAGCACGCGCTTGTTGGTCTGGCTCACCACCGCCGCCAGGTTGGCACAGACGAAGGTCTTACCAATTGACGGGCTGACACCGGTCATCATCAGGACGTTGTTTTTGGCCTGCATCATGGCGAAGTGGAGGCTGGTACGCAGGCTACGCACCGCTTCAATTGCCAGGTCGGTCGGGTTACCCACGGCCAGCAGCTGGCTCTGTTTGTAACGCTTGACGCCCTTAACGGTTTTGACGCTGTCACGGGACTTCTGCCACTCCGAAAGCGGGATGCTGGCGTACACGCTGATCCCGTTCTCTTCCAGCACCTGCGGGCTTTCGATGCCGCGGTTGAACAGCGAGCGCAGCAGCACGCCAACGATGGAGAGCATCAGGCCGAGAATAATGCTGCCGAGGATGATCAGCGCTTTCTTCGGCTTCAGCACGCCCGGCTGGGTAATCGCCGGGTCAACGATACGCACGTCGCCCACGGTACTGGCTTCGGTGATTTTCAGCTCCTGCTGCTTGTTCAGCAGTTGCATGTAAACCTGCTGGCCGGATTCCACATCACGCGTCAGGCGTACGATTTCCTGCTGCGTCTTCGGCATCGCGGTCACGCGGTCATTCAGCTTCGCCTTCTCTTCTTCCAGGGTACGACGTTTCTCGAGCAGCGTGCGGTACGCCGGGTGACGTTTGGTATAGAGCTTGGAAATTTCCGCCTCTTTAAAGGTCAGCTCGTTTAGCTGCGCATCAATATTGACCATGGAGTCGAGAACCGATTTCGCCTCCAGCGGCAGGTCGACGGAGTCTTTATCCTGACGGTATGCGTTCAGCTTGTTCTCGGCGTCATCCAGACGGGCGCGCACCTCCGGCAGCTGTTTACTGAGGAACGCGAGGCTTTTAGCGGCTTCCGCTGACTTGCGCTCAACGTTCTGCTCAAGGTAGTTACGGGTGATGCTGTTCAGGATGTCGCGGATTTGATCCTTGTCTTCACCGGTGAAGGTCATGCTCAGGACGCCGGTATCCTTACCGTTTTCGGTGACGGTCAGGTTGTTTTGCAGATTGTTGATCATTCCGAGCGTCGAGAATTTGGTGACCGTAAACTCACCGCCCTCGTGCGCCTGGATGGCACCAACCCTGATGCTCACGCCATCTTTGGTCAGCATCTGCCCCACTTCGCCGCGCGCGCTGAAGCCTGCGTCGCTGGTCAGCTGATACTGTTTTGGTCCCAGCACGGTCAGGGTAAAGGTTTGGTCCCCAGCCCCTTTTGGAATCACGAAGTCGGTCACTTTTACCGTATCGTTACTGCGCCCCATCAGGCGATCCCAGCCTGCGCCAAACACCGGGAAGGTGTTTTTGGTGACCGCGATATCCAGCCCCAGATCGTGAACCGTTTTGCCCAATACCAGGCGCGACTGGATCAGCTGAATTTCAGCCTCCGATGCCGGCGGCTTGTTGGCCAGCGCAGAGCCGATATCCTGAACCAGCGAGTTTCCGGTATTTTGTTCGATCTGCACCAGCGCGTCGGCGCTGTAAATAGGCGTCGCGAACAGCGTATAAACGATCGCCGCCACGGCAAAGATGGCGGTTATACCCAGCACCCACCATTTCGCTTCAATAACGGTCCCGACCAGGCGACCGATATCGATTTCATCACTGCCCGACGTCGGGGCGGCAGAAGGTCTTGTTTTTTCTGTCATTGTTATCCCTGCTGAGCTTTCAATGCCTGCGCCCACTGGCGGGCAGACTGGTCTAGTAAGGTGTATACCGCCTCAAAGGCCTCGCGGCTCTTGCGATACGGATCGGGAATTTCGCGCTCACCATCCCAGTGACCAAACAGCATCACCTTGCCGCGCATCTCCGGTGCAATATCGCACAGCGCGTGAATGTGGCGTTTTTCCATCGCGAGGATCAGGTCATATTCCCGGCACATTCGGCCAGAGACCTGACGGGCAACGTGCCCGTCGAGTGAGAGGTTATGCTCAAGGGCGACGCTTGCGGCACGTTCGTCGGCACCTTTTCCGACCAGCGCGCCCAGCCCTGCGGAGTCGACCGTTAACGCAGGCTGGTAATTTTTCAACAGCCTTTCAGCCGTGGGGGAACGGCAAATGTTCCCCACACACACCACCAGAATTTTGTTAAACATCGCGGCTTACCAGG
>NZ_JABMCU010000021.1:0-33049 GCF_013179605.1 Enterobacter sp. CM29
TGGACAACCTGTGCTTCATCATCAACTGTAACCTGCAACGTCTGGATGGTCCGGTAACCGGTAACGGCAAGATCATTAACGAACTGGAAGGCATCTTCGCGGGTGCAGGCTGGAACGTGATCAAAGTCATGTGGGGCGGTCGTTGGGATGAGCTGCTGCGTAAAGACACCAGCGGTAAACTGATCCAGCTGATGAACGAAACCGTTGACGGCGACTACCAGACCTTCAAATCCAAAGACGGTGCCTACGTTCGTGAGCACTTCTTCGGCAAATATCCTGAAACCGCAGCCCTGGTTGCAGACTGGACTGACGAGCAGATCTGGGCGCTGAACCGCGGTGGTCACGATCCGAAGAAAGTTTACGCTGCACTGAAAAAAGCGCAGGAAACCAAAGGTAAAGCGACTGTGATCCTGGCCCACACCATCAAAGGCTACGGCATGGGTGATACCGCAGAAGGTAAAAACATCGCTCACCAGGTTAAGAAAATGAACATGGACGGCGTGCGTTATATCCGCGACCGTTTCAACGTTCCAGTGACCGATGAGCAGGTAGAAAACCTGTCTTACATCACCTTCCCGGAAGGGTCTGAAGAGCACAAATACCTGCACGAACGTCGTCAGGCGCTGAAAGGCTACCTGCCTGCTCGTCAGCCTAACTTCACCGAGAAGCTGGAACTGCCAGCCCTGGAAGACTTCTCTCAGCTGCTGGAAGAGCAGAACAAAGAGATCTCTACCACTATCGCTTTCGTTCGTGCCCTGAACGTGATGCTGAAGAACAAGTCAATCAAAGATCGTCTGGTTCCAATCATCGCCGACGAAGCGCGTACTTTCGGTATGGAAGGTCTGTTCCGTCAGATCGGTATCTACAGCCCGAACGGCCAGCAGTACACCCCGCAGGACCGTGAGCAGGTTGCATACTACAAAGAAGACGAGAAAGGTCAGATCCTGCAGGAAGGTATCAACGAGCTGGGCGCAGGCGCATCCTGGCTGGCTGCTGCGACCTCTTACAGCACCAACAACCTGCCGATGATCCCGTTCTACATCTACTACTCCATGTTCGGGTTCCAGCGTATCGGTGACCTGTGCTGGCAGGCCGGCGACCAGCAGGCTCGCGGCTTCCTGATTGGTGGTACTTCTGGTCGTACGACCCTGAACGGTGAAGGTCTGCAGCACGAAGATGGCCACAGCCACATTCAGTCTCTGACTATCCCTAACTGTATCTCTTACGACCCGTCTTACGCGTACGAAGTGGCAGTCATCATGCATGACGGTCTGCAGCGCATGTACGGTGAAGCGCAAGAGAACGTTTACTACTACATCACCACCCTGAACGAAAACTACCACATGCCGGCAATGCCAGCAGGTGCCGAGGAAGGTATCCGTAAAGGTATCTACAAACTCGAAACCATCGAAGGTAGCAAAGGTAAAGTTCAGCTGCTGGGCTCCGGTTCTATCCTGCGTCACGTTCGTGAAGCAGCGCAGATCCTGGCGAAAGACTACGGTGTGGGTTCCGATGTGTACTCTGTGACCTCCTTCACTGAACTGGCGCGTGATGGCCAGGATTGTGAGCGCTGGAACATGCTGCACCCAATGGAAACCCCACGCGTTCCGTACATCGCTCAGGTGATGAACGACGCGCCTGCGGTGGCGTCTACTGACTATATGAAACTGTTCGCTGAGCAGGTTCGTACTTACGTTCCAGCTGATGATTATCGCGTACTGGGTACTGACGGCTTCGGTCGTTCTGACAGCCGCGAAAACCTGCGTCACCACTTCGAAGTTGATGCTTCCTACGTGGTAGTAGCAGCACTGGGCGAACTGGCTAAACGTGGCGAAATCGATAAGAAAGTGGTTGCGGACGCAATCACCAAATTCAACATCGATGCAGATAAAGTTAACCCGCGTCTGGCGTAAGAGGTAAAAGAATAATGGCTATCGAAATCAATGTACCGGACATCGGGGCTGATGAAGTTGAAATCACCGAGATCCTGGTCAAAGTAGGCGACAAAGTTGAAGCTGAACAGTCGCTGATCACCGTAGAAGGCGACAAAGCCTCTATGGAAGTCCCGTCTCCTCAGGCTGGCATCGTTAAAGAGATCAAAGTCTCTGTTGGCGATAAAACCGAGACTGGCAAACTGATCATGATTTTCGATTCCGCCGACGGTGCAGCAGCTGCTGCACCTGCGCAGGAAGAGAAGAAAGAAGCCGCTCCTGCTGCTGCTCCAGCAGCGGCCGCGGCAGCGAAAGAAGTAAATGTGCCTGACATCGGCGGTGACGAAGTTGAAGTTACCGAAATCCTGGTGAAAGTGGGCGACACCGTTGCGGCTGAGCAGTCACTGATCACCGTAGAAGGCGACAAAGCCTCTATGGAAGTGCCAGCACCGTTCGCCGGTACCGTTAAAGAGATCAAGATCAACACCGGCGACAAAGTGTCTACCGGCTCGCTGATCATGGTCTTCGAAGTGGCGGGTGCAGCACCTGCCGCTGCGCCTGCTCAGGCTGCTGCTCCGGCTCCGGCCGCTGCACCAGCGGCTGCTGGCGGCGCGAAAGACGTTAACGTACCGGATATCGGCGGTGACGAAGTTGAAGTGACCGAAGTGATGGTGAAAGTGGGCGACAAAGTTGCCGCTGAACAGTCACTGATCACCGTTGAAGGCGACAAAGCTTCTATGGAAGTGCCTGCGCCGTTCGCCGGTACCGTTAAAGAGATCAAAATCAGCACCGGCGACAAAGTGTCTACCGGCTCTCTGATCATGGTCTTCGAAGTGGAAGGCGCAGCGCCTGCCGCCGCTCCGGCTGCCGCGGCTGCTCCGGCACCTGCTGCTGCACCGGCTCAGGCTGCTAAACCTGCTGCTGCACCGGCTCAGGCTGCTAAACCTGCTGCTGCCCCTGCTGCTAAAGCAGAAAAATCTGAGTTCGCTGAAAACGACGCTTACGTCCACGCGACTCCGCTGATTCGTCGCCTGGCGCGCGAATTCGGTGTGAACCTGGCGAAAGTGAAGGGCACCGGCCGTAAAGGTCGTATCCTGCGCGAAGACGTTCAGGCTTACGTGAAAGACGCGGTGAAACGCGCCGAAGCTGCACCTGCAGCAGCCGCTGGCGGCGGTATCCCGGGCATGCTGCCATGGCCGAAAGTGGACTTCAGCAAGTTCGGTGAAATCGAAGAAGTGGAGCTGGGCCGTATCCAGAAAATCTCTGGTGCTAACCTGAGCCGTAACTGGGTGATGATCCCGCACGTTACGCACTTCGATAAGACCGATATCACCGATCTGGAAGCGTTCCGTAAACAGCAGAACGCCGAAGCTGAGAAGCGTAAGCTGGACGTGAAGTTCACCCCAGTGGTCTTTATCATGAAGGCCGTTGCCGCTGCTCTTGAGCAGATGCCACGCTTCAACAGCTCCCTGTCCGAAGACGGCCAGAAGCTGACGCTGAAGAAATACATCAACATCGGTGTTGCGGTTGATACGCCAAATGGTCTGGTGGTTCCGGTCTTCAAAGACGTGAACAAGAAGAGCATTACCGAGCTGTCCCGTGAACTGACCACCATCTCCAAAAAAGCGCGTGATGGTAAGCTGACTGCCGGCGAAATGCAGGGCGGCTGCTTCACTATCTCCAGCATCGGCGGCCTGGGTACCACCCACTTCGCGCCGATTGTAAACGCGCCGGAAGTGGCTATCCTCGGTGTGTCCAAGTCCGCGATGGAGCCGGTGTGGAATGGCAAAGAGTTCGTGCCGCGTCTGATGATGCCAATCTCTCTGTCCTTCGACCACCGCGTAATCGACGGGGCTGATGGTGCGCGTTTCATCACCATCATCAACAACACCCTGAGCGACATTCGCCGCCTGGTGATGTAATCGAAAAGCCGGCCAGTCGGCCGGCTTTTTTCTGATAATCTCATGGGGTTTTTGAGGTTATTGGTGAAAGCGATAATTCGTGAGCCGTTTGTTGTTTCAAAATTGTTAACAATTTTGTAAAATACGGGCGGATAGAACGACCCGGTGGACGACGGGTATACATTAAGAGGTCATGATGAGCACAGAAATCAAAACTCAGGTCGTAGTACTTGGGGCAGGCCCGGCAGGTTACTCCGCAGCATTTCGCGCCGCGGATTTAGGTCTGGAAACCGTCATCGTAGAACGTTACAGCACCCTCGGCGGTGTTTGTCTGAACGTCGGCTGTATCCCTTCTAAAGCGCTGCTGCACGTAGCGAAAGTTATCGAAGAAGCTAAAGCGCTGGCTGAACACGGTATCGTCTTCGGCGAGCCGAAAACCGATATCGACAAAATTCGTACCTGGAAAGAGAAAGTTATCACTCAGCTGACCGGCGGTCTGGCGGGTATGGCCAAAGGCCGTAAAGTGAAAGTGGTAAACGGTCTGGGTAAATTCACCGGTGCGAACACCCTGGAAGTGGAAGGCGAAAACGGCAAAACCGTGATCAACTTCGACAACGCGATCATCGCGGCAGGCTCTCGCCCAATCGAACTGCCATTCATTCCACATGAAGATCCACGCGTGTGGGATTCCACCGATGCGCTGGAGCTGAAAACCGTTCCTAAGCGTCTGCTGGTTATGGGCGGCGGTATCATCGGTCTGGAAATGGGTACTGTGTACCATGCGCTGGGTTCAGAGATCGACGTGGTTGAAATGTTCGACCAGGTAATCCCGGCAGCCGACAAAGATATCGTTAAAGTCTTCACCAAACGCATCAGCAAGAAATTCAACCTGATGCTGGAAACCAAAGTGACTGCCGTTGAAGCGAAAGAAGACGGTATTTACGTTTCCATGGAAGGCAAAAAAGCCCCATCCGAACCACAGCGTTACGACGCCGTGCTGGTGGCTATTGGCCGTGTGCCGAACGGTAAAAACCTCGACGCGGGCAAAGCTGGCGTGGAAGTGGACGACCGTGGCTTCATCCGCGTTGACAAACAGCTGCGTACCAACGTGCCGCACATCTTTGCTATCGGCGATATCGTCGGTCAGCCAATGCTGGCGCACAAAGGTGTTCACGAAGGTCATGTTGCCGCTGAAGTTATCGCCGGCATGAAGCATTACTTCGATCCGAAAGTGATCCCATCTATCGCGTATACCGAGCCAGAAGTTGCATGGGTTGGTCTGACTGAGAAAGAAGCGAAAGAGAAAGGCATCAGCTACGAAACTGCCACCTTCCCGTGGGCTGCTTCTGGCCGTGCTATCGCGTCCGACTGCGCAGACGGTATGACCAAACTGATCTTCGACAAAGAGACTCACCGCGTCATCGGTGGTGCGATTGTCGGTACCAACGGCGGCGAGCTGCTGGGTGAAATCGGTCTGGCTATCGAAATGGGCTGCGACGCAGAAGACATCGCGCTGACCATCCACGCACACCCAACTCTGCATGAGTCCGTGGGCCTGGCGGCAGAAGTGTTTGAAGGTAGCATTACCGACCTGCCAAACGCGAAAGCGAAGAAGAAATAAGTTTCTTCAGATGAAAAAAGCGGCCTCAGGCCGCTTTTTTTATGCGCTGCGTTCAGGGTGTGACAGGCTGCCAGGTCTTATCCGGCTGGTATTCACTAAGAGCCTGCGCTTTCTGCGCCGAATCGTTGCCGAGATCTGCCTGATAAACCGCGTCATCCTGGTTAATTACAAAGCTCATTACCCCCGTCTGACCGTAGTTCACCGGCCAGGCGACCATGGCAAAGCCATTTTTATCCGGCAGGATGCGGAATCGGTAACCATGGTAACCCGCCCCCGACTGTGGAGGACTGAACGCCGGACCCAGTGGGCTGGGCGTTTCACCGGGAGCGACGGGCCAGTACAGTCCATCCTTTTTACCTTCAGAACTGACTATCTTCTGCGCGTACTTTTGGTTCATCGCAAAATAGCTCTGCTGGGCATCAACATAGGCGTGAAGCGCTTCGATGGCTGCGAGTTCGTTGCGCCCGATTTCGCGGGTCAGGATCTCTTCTGCGGCTTCCTGCATATCAAACTGCCAGCCAGATGCCGTTTTGACCACCGGGATCGGTAGCTGCCAGCCGTTATCGCCCACCACCAGGTGCGCCACGTTGCCACTGATGACGGTTTTATGATGAACGTTCCAGTCGCGCAGGAAGCGATCGACCGCATCAGGATCAACGCCTTCGGGCGGCAGAAAATCGCGCCAGTTTTCACCGAGCAAATTGTTCATCGCACTTTCGTTTTGCTCGCTGATGGCGCTTGCCAGCACACTGGTCGCCTGTTCTGGCGAACTGAACGATTGCTGTGCCATGACGGCCGCCGAGACCATGAACAACACCATTCCACTGAGTAATTGACGTTTCATGTCGGCTCCCTTAACGATGACGGAATTCATGGCGTTCAGCGCGTTCACCAGTGAGCTGGCGCGGCTGATGTTGACGAGTAGCGAGCTGCCGGCTTTGCGCCCCGCGCTGCTGCTGGGCTTGCCAGTTCGCGGAGCGGCTGTCGTTGCCGCTCAGGGCATTGGCCCGATGCAGCCTGGCTGGCTGCTGTACCGTCTGTGAAACCCGCTTCTCCTGTCTGTGCATGTCAGTCTGATGATGTTCACGCTGCGGCGTGCTCGTCCGTTTTACGGCCTGTGGCCTGGTGTCATATCCACGATAGTTATTTCGCTGCGAGATCTGCTTCAACTGTTGCGTTGAGGCCAGACGTTGTGCGTCCCGCGTGGCTGTATGTACTGAGTGTGGGAGGGTTTTACCCGTTGATTTTTCCATCTGGCTGAGAGCGGCCTGGCGCTGGCTGTCGCGATTGACTGGATTTTGCTGCGTCGCGCTTAGCCCGGTGGCTGTATGTGTAGAGTGGAAGCGGTTAGTTAGCTGGTTATTCGGGTAAGGCACGCCTTCACGATAGGCAGGATTGTGCTGCCAGGTGTGGTTATTACCGTTCAGGTGCTGCCCGCTGATTCTGTTGAAATTATCCACGTTGATATTGATGTTGTTATCACCGTTGCGGTTATAACCGCCGTGATTGTCCCAGTCATCATCGTGATGATGGTGATCCCAGTCGTCGTCATCCCAGTCAATATTGCTGAAAATGGCGTAGGTTGTAGCGACCCCGAGGCTAAAACCTAATCCTTTAACCAGACTGTCAGTGAATTGCTCGCCGGGTGAGGGCGGAAGATAGACCGGCGGGTAAGCGGTGTTAGGCCAGGTACCATAAACCGTATTCGGGTTATACGTGGGAACATACACCACCTGCGGATCGGCGGATTCAATCTTGATCACCGTTGGGCTGGTAGACGTTGCGGTTGTCGTGGTTTTTGTCGATGCAGGTTTCGTGACGGTGGTGACCGTCTGCTGCGGTGTGGATTGTAGCGCACCCGTTTGTTGGGCCAGCAGGCGCAGCCGCTGTACGGAATCCATCACATCTTTCGGCTGTGCAAGGAAGGCGTCTCCCAGATTTTGTACCCATGGCGGATTTTCGCCCATCAACGACATCAGCTGAGGAAACGCAACCAGGGATTTTACGCTGGGATCCCACGGCTGGGTGGCTACCGCCTGAAGGGCGGCATCACCCTGCATTTTAGGATTGTCTTTCGACCACTGCGCGGCCTGAATAACATTTGACGGGTAGGTCGACGCCATCAAGATTTGCGACAGCAGGGCATCCGGGTAAAGCGCGACAGGGGCAACCCATTGGTCGATTTGCGCCGCAGTGTAGACCGGGGCAGCGACGGGCGCAGGCTGGGCTACCGGTGCGCCAGGTTGTTGTGTAACCGGAGCAGGTGTAGCAGGTTCCGTTGCGCGGCTTTTAACGTACATGACACCCGAGGCGGCAAACAGCCCCGCACTGCAAAGCAGAACAAGAAGATGTGGTTTAAAAGGCAACTTCATAGATTGACTCCAACGAGACGAGTGCAGTGCCGTGAGGCGTTGCTGTTGCCGCGAGTATCATTCACTCGTGTTTTACAGTTTTGACTATTGTTGGGAAACCAACCGGAGCGTCCGGATAAAGAGTGTGAGTATTTATTACACAATTATATCGGATAGCTGAAAAGGCGACGGGAAAGAGGACAAGATTCGCCTCGTCTCCCCGCTACACCATGCTTAACGATTCAGCAAATAATTTAATGTTGCTTTTTTGTAAACAGATTAACACTGTGCAGAAATCCTGCTATGCTGCCCGACGCGGTATCGGGCATTTACCCTACAAACTGCTGTCTCACAGGAGCGTGAAGAGAACGCCCGCCGCATATGACAATGAGAGCGAGGAGAACCGTCGTGCTAGAAGAATACCGTAAGCACGTAGCAGAACGTGCCGCCGAGGGAATTGTACCCAAACCTTTAGATGCAACCCAAATGGCCGCGCTCGTCGAGCTGCTGAAGAACCCGCCTGAGGGCGAAGAAGAATTCCTGTTAGATCTGCTGATCAACCGCGTACCGCCTGGCGTAGATGAAGCTGCCTACGTAAAAGCCGGATTCCTTGCTGCTATCGCCAAAGGCGAAGCCACCTCCCCACTGGTTACTCCTGAAAAAGCCATTGAACTGCTCGGCACCATGCAGGGCGGCTATAACATTCATCCGCTGATTGACGCGCTGGACAACGAAAAGCTGGCACCGATTGCTGCCAAAGCGCTCTCTTCAACGCTGCTGATGTTCGATAACTTCTACGATGTAGAAGAAAAAGCCAAAGCAGGCAACGTTTACGCGAAGCAGGTGATGCAGTCCTGGGCCGATGCCGAATGGTTCCTGAACCGCCCTGCGCTTGCTGAAAAAATTACCGTGACCGTCTTTAAGGTTACCGGTGAAACCAACACCGATGACCTCTCTCCGGCTCCGGACGCGTGGTCTCGTCCTGATATTCCCCTGCATGCCCTGGCGATGCTGAAAAACGCCCGCGAAGGCATCGAGCCGGATCAGCCGGGTAGCGTTGGCCCGATTAAACAGATCGAAGCGCTTCAGGAGAAAGGTTTCCCGCTGGCCTACGTCGGTGATGTGGTTGGTACCGGTTCTTCCCGTAAATCCGCCACCAACTCCGTGCTGTGGTTCATGGGCGACGACATTCCGCACGTGCCGAACAAGCGCGGCGGCGGCCTGTGCCTCGGCGGCAAAATTGCACCGATCTTCTTCAACACCATGGAAGATGCGGGCGCTCTGCCAATTGAAGTGGACGTGAGCAACCTGAACATGGGCGACGTGATTGACGTTTACCCGTATAAAGGCGAAGTGCGCAACCACGAAACCAACGAACTGTTGGCAAGCTTCGAGCTGAAAACCGACGTGCTGATCGACGAAGTGCGTGCCGGTGGCCGTATTCCGCTGATTATTGGCCGTGGCCTGACCACCAAAGCGCGTGAAGCGCTGGGTCTGCCGCACAGTGACGTGTTCCGTCAGGCGAAAGACGTGGCGGAAAGCAATCGCGGCTTCTCGCTGGCACAGAAAATGGTCGGTCGCGCCTGCGGCGTCGCTGGTATCCGTCCTGGCGCGTACTGCGAGCCGAAAATGACCTCCGTGGGCTCTCAGGACACCACCGGTCCAATGACCCGTGATGAACTGAAAGACCTTGCGTGCCTGGGCTTCTCGTCTGACCTGGTCATGCAGTCCTTCTGCCACACTGCGGCATATCCGAAGCCGGTTGACGTCACTACGCACCACACGCTGCCTGACTTCATTATGAACCGTGGCGGTGTCTCCCTGCGTCCGGGCGACGGCGTTATCCACTCCTGGCTGAACCGCATGCTGCTGCCGGACACCGTGGGTACCGGCGGTGACTCTCATACCCGTTTCCCGATTGGTATCTCCTTCCCTGCGGGCTCCGGTCTGGTGGCGTTTGCCGCAGCGACCGGCGTGATGCCTCTCGACATGCCTGAATCCGTGCTGGTGCGCTTCAAAGGCAAAATGCAGCCGGGCATCACTCTGCGCGATCTGGTGCACGCAATCCCGCTGTATGCCATCAAACAGGGTCTGCTGACCGTTGAGAAGAAGGGCAAGAAAAACATCTTCTCTGGCCGCATTCTGGAAATTGAAGGTCTGCCGGATCTGAAAGTTGAGCAGGCGTTCGAGCTGACCGATGCCTCTGCCGAGCGTTCTGCGGCGGGCTGTACCATCAAGCTGAACAAAGAGCCGATTATTGAGTATCTGACCTCCAACATCGTGCTGCTCAAGTGGATGATTGCGGAAGGCTACGGCGACCGCCGTACGCTGGAGCGTCGTATTCAGGGCATGGAAAAATGGCTGGCGGATCCGCAGCTGCTGGAAGCTGACGCTGACGCAGAGTACGCGGCGGTGATCGACATCGATCTGGCGGATATCAAAGAGCCAATCCTGTGTGCGCCAAACGATCCGGACGATGCGCGTCTGCTCTCTGACGTACAGGGCGATAAGATCGACGAAGTGTTCATCGGCTCCTGTATGACCAACATCGGCCACTTCCGTGCTGCCGGTAAGCTGCTGGATACTCACAAAGGCCAGCTGCCGACCCGTCTGTGGGTGGCGCCGCCAACCCGTATGGATGCGGCGCAGCTGACCGAAGAGGGCTACTACAGCGTGTTCGGTAAGAGCGGGGCGCGTATTGAAATTCCGGGCTGCTCCCTGTGCATGGGCAACCAGGCGCGCGTGGCCGACGGTGCGACAGTGGTTTCCACCTCCACCCGTAACTTCCCGAACCGTTTGGGTACCGGGGCGAACGTCTACCTGGCTTCTGCGGAGCTGGCAGCGGTTGCGGCGCTGATTGGCAAACTGCCAACGCCGGAAGAGTACCAGACCTTTGTGGCTCAGGTAGATAAGACGGCGGTGGATACCTATCGCTATCTGAACTTCGACCAGCTCTCTCAGTACACCGAGAAGGCTGACGGGGTGATCTTCCAGACCGCGGTATAAAAACCAACCCCTCACCCCTAACCCCTCTCCCAAAGGGGCGAGGGGGATTTTATTCCCTCTCCCTTTGGGAGAGGGCCAGGGTGAGGGGTATTTTTTTATTTTCATTCCTCCCACCTCTCCCGCTTTTTTTCTTCCTCTCTGCTGCGATAATTACCCTAATGGCTTTGCAGAGGAAAACGCTATGGATTACGAATTTTTGCGCGACATCACCGGCGTGGTGAAAGTGCGAATGTCGATGGGGCACGAAGCCGTTGGACACTGGTTTAACGAAGAGGTGAAAGAGAACCTCGCGCTGCTGGATGAAGTCGAACAGGCAGCGGAAACGGTGAAAGGCAGTGAACGCTCCTGGCAACGCGCCGGACACGAATACACCCTGTGGATGGATGGCGAAGAGGTGATGGTGCGTGCCAACCAGCTTGAGTTCTCGGGTGATGAGATGGAAGAGGGGATGAGCTACTACGACGAAGAGAGCCTGTCGCTGTGCGGTGTGGAAGATTTCCTGAAAGTGGTGAACGCCTACCGCGACTTTATGAAACAGAAGTAACTCCCCGAAGCGTCCCTGCTTCGGGCCACGATTACACGGTCGGAATGTTACGGCCGTAGTAAATTTCGCGCATCTCTTTCCAGAGCAGGTCGGTAATGACCTTACGCTCTTCTTCGCTTAAATCTTCCGGTTTCGTGTGGAACATGTAGTGCTTAAGGTCGAATTCCTTAAGTAACATTTTGGTGTGGAAGATATTCTCCTGATAGACGTTCACATCCATCATGTCGTACAGCGATTTCATGTCGTCGGACATGAAGTTCTGAATGGAGTTGATCTCATGATCGATGAAGTGCTTCATGCCGTTGATATCACGGGTAAAACCGCGTACGCGATAATCAATAGTGACGATATCGGATTCCAGCTGGTGGATTAAATAATTCAACGCATTCAGCGGTGAAATCACGCCGCAGGTCGACACCTCGATATCCGCGCGGAAGGTACACAGTCCGCCTTCCGGGTGGCTTTCCGGGTAGGTGTGCACGCAGATATGGCTTTTATCCAGGTGGGCGACAACCACTTCTGGCAGTGGGCCGGGGTGCTCGGTTTTGTCGATAAGCTGCGGGTCAACCGGCTCTTCACTGACCAGAATGGTGACGCTTGCTCCCTGCGGCTCGTAATCCTGGCGCGCGATATTCAGGATGTTGGCGCCGATAATCGAGCAGGTCTCTGTCAGGATCTCGGTCAGACGGTTGGCGTTGTAGAGTTCATCGATATAGGCGATATAACCATCGCGCTCTTCTGCTGTTTTGGCGTAGCAGATATCGTAAATACAAAAACTCAGGCTTTTGGTCAGATTGTTAAAGCCATGCAGTTTAAGCTTTTTCAATTAGTTCACCTCCTTTGAGGACAGCGCGTCTTGCAGATATTGAGGCAACGCAAAGGCTGCGGTGTGGATCGCCGGGTTGTAGTATCGGCATTTGAGTCCGGCCTGGTGGAAGCGGGCCTGGATAATTTCGGTGGAGAGATGGCGCAGGACGTCGTTATCCGTCGCCCAGGCAAAGGTCATGATCCCGCCGTAGTAAGTGGGGATCGCCGCCTGGTAGAAGCTGACGTCAGCAAAATAGGTGCTCAGCTTACGGTGGCTATCAAGCGCTTCATCCTGTTGCAGGAAGCAAACGCCGTTTTGCGCCACAAAAATCCCGCCAGGCTTCAGGCAGCGCTTGCAGCCTTCGTAAAACGACGAGGTAAACAGCGACGCGCCCGGACCGATAGGGTCGGTACAGTCAGAGATAATGACATCAAACGTTTGCGTGGTCTGGTTAACAAAATTGACGCCATCGTCGATAACCAGATTAAACCGCGGATCGTCATAGCTGCCAGCATTGTGGTTGGGCAGATACTGGCGGCAGAACGACACCACACCGGCGTCGATTTCCACCATGGTGATGGTTTCGACATTCTGATGGCGAGAGACTTCACGCAGCATCGCGCCGTCGCCGCCGCCGATAATCAGCACGTCCTTCGCGTGGCCGTGGGCCAGCAGCGGGACGTGGGTCATCATTTCGTGATAGATAAACTCGTCGCGCTCGGTGGTTTGCACCACGCCGTCCAGCGCCATTACGCGGCCAAAGGCGGCGTTTTCGAAGATTATCAGATCCTGATGATCGGTTTTCTCATGATAGAGCACGTTATCCACGGCAAAATACTGACCAAACTGGTCATGCAGCGTTTCTTGCCATACCGTTTTTTCGGTCATGGGGAGCACCTCCTTCGTTAACATCCATTACATCCGGCAGATGGGCGCAACACAACACCGCCGTGAAGCGGTTAGCGGGTCAACAAGGGGCGTCGGAAAGGTTACTTCACGTAGGCGAGCAGGCTGAGTGAATCGCGAGCCAGCGCTTTGCATTTTTTAGCAGTGGGAATGCCAATACCGCTTAAATCACGGTAGCTGTCTTCACCGAGCGCCTTCATGTCGAAGCTGTCGTAGTTGCTGAGGTCCCATTGGTTCTGCTGGGCAAAAAAGACCAGTGCGCGACGAATTTGCCCATTGGGTAAATTCTGGTAACCACAATCGTTTTTCAGAAAAACAAAAACTGCCGTCAGATCGGCCATATCTTCCGCTTCGTTTTCACTTAGCGCGTAACTGTTCGCACACATCGCCATCAGGCTGGCGAACAAAATTGTTCTGAAAAACGTCTTCATTGCCTTTACCACTGCATCACGGAAAATTAACGTTAGCATACTTGATGCCAGGCCGACGATCTTTATTATTGCCGCCGTGCTTGACCTTCCGGTAAGGGGAGGGTTTATGCTCAAAAGATCGCCTGCTGGAAATAAGGAAATGCACATGCAACGTCGTGATTTTTTAAAATTTTCTGCCGCGCTGGGGGTTGCCAGCGCGTTACCGCTCTGGAGCCGCGCCGTTTTTGCCGCCGACAGACCTGCTTTACCCATACCTGAATTACTCGCCGCAGATGCCCGCAGCCGCATTCAGCTTGTGGTGCAGGCCGGTAAAACCACGTTCGGTCAGCACGCCGCCACGACGTGGGGTTATAACGGCAATTTGCTCGGCCCTGCGTTGCAGTTACGCAAAGGGAAGGCGGTGACGGTAGACATTCATAACACGCTAGCGCAAGAGACCACGCTGCACTGGCATGGGCTGGAAGTCCCGGGCGAAGTGGATGGGGGGCCTCAGGGCGTCATCAGGCCTGGTGGTAAACGCAGCGTCACCTTTACTCCTGACCAGCGTGCGGCGACCTGCTGGTTCCACCCGCATCAGCATGGCAAAACGGGCCATCAGGTGGCGATGGGGCTGGCCGGTCTGGTGCTGATTGAAGACGATGAAAGCCGCCTGCTGCGCCTGCCAAAACAGTGGGGGATCGACGATGTCCCGGTGATTGTGCAGGACAAAAAATTCAGCGCTGACGGGCAAATTGACTATCAGCTGGACGTAATGAGCGCGGCGGTAGGCTGGTTTGGCGATACGCTGCTGACCAACGGCGCAATCTACCCGCAGCATGCCGCGCCAAAAGGCTGGCTGCGTTTACGCCTGCTAAATGGCTGTAACGCCCGCTCGCTGAACTTCGCCACCAGCGATAAACGCCCGCTGTATGTGGTGGCAAGCGACGGCGGCCTGCTGCCGGAACCGGTGAAGGTGAGCGAGCTGCCGATGCTGATGGGCGAGCGCTTCGAGGTGCTGGTGGATATCAGCGATGGCAAAGCGTTTGACCTGGTGACCCTGCCGGTCAGCCAGATGGGGATGGCCGTTGCGCCGTTTGATAAACCCCATCCGGTCCTGCGCATTCAGCCGCTACAGATCGCCGCTTCCGGTACGCTGCCGGACGCCCTCACCACGCTACCCGCACTCCCGTCGCTGGACGGGCTTACGCAGCGTAAACTTCAGCTCTCCATGGACCCGATGCTCGACATGATGGGCATGCAGGCGCTGATGAAGAAGTACGGCAATCAGGCCATGGCGGGAATGCACCACGGCCAGATGATGGGCCATATGAATATGGACCACGGTAAAATGGGCGGCATGGATCACGGCGGCCATGGTTTCGATTTCCACAACGCCAACCGCATCAACGGCAAAGCGTTCGATATGAACACGCCCATGTTCGCCGCCACGAAAGGGCAGTTTGAACGCTGGGTGATTTCAGGCGAAGGCGACATGATGCTGCACCCGTTCCATATCCACGGCACGCAGTTCCGTATTCTCTCTGAGAACGGTAAAGCGCCGGACGCGCATCGCCGGGGCTGGAAAGATACGGTGAGGGTGGAAGGCGGTGTCAGCGAGGTGCTGGTGAAGTTCGACCACGAAGCGCCGAAAGAGTTTGCCTATATGGCCCACTGCCATCTGCTGGAGCATGAAGATACGGGGATGATGCTGGGCTTTACCGTATAAAAAAAGCCGGGTGGCGGCTTCGCCTTACCCGGCCTACATAGGACACCCGAAAGCCCGGTAAGCGTTAGCGCCACCGGGCTTTTTCATTACTTAGCGTCGTCAGGCAGTGCATACGCGACAATATAGTCGCCCATCTTCGTGCCAAACGAACCGTGACCACCTGCGGAGATGACAACGTACTGTTTGCCATTCACTTCATAGGTCATCGGCGTTGCCTGTCCACCGGCTGGCAGACGGCCTTGCCACAGTTTTTCACCGTTGGTCATGTTGTAGGCGCGCAGGTAGTTATCTGCGGTTGCCGCGATGAACAGCACGTTACCGGCGGTGGAGATTGGGCCACCCAGCATTGGCATACCCATATTGAACGGCACTGGAACAGGCATCGGGAACGGCATGCTGTCCTGTGGCGTACCAATACGTTTCTTCCAGACGATCTTGTTGGTCTTCAGATCCAGACCGGAGATGTAACCCCAGGCAGGCTGTTTACACGGCAGACCGAACGGAGAAAGGAACGGATTCAGGGTCACACCATAAGGAACGCCATACTGCGGCTGGATACCGGCTTCGGTACCGCTGCCTTTCGCATCTTTAGGCTGCTCCATTGGGTTACCCGGACCGCGTGGGATCAGACGGGAAACGAACGGCAGCGCCATTGGGTTAGCGATGGCGACCTGACGGTTAGGGTCAACGGAGATCCCACCCCACTCGAACATCCCCAGGTTACCCGGGAAGACCAGCGTGCCCTGCTCTGACGGCGGCGTGAAGATACCTTCATAGCGCAGCTGGTGGAACATCACGCGGCATACCAGCTGGTCAAACATCGTGGCACCCCACATGTCTGCACCGCTGAGGTCTTTCTCCGGACGGAAACTCAGATCAGAGAACGGCTGCGTTTTGGTAACGTAGTCGCCTTTAGCCGCGCCCTGCGGAACCGGTTTTTCCGGCGCAGGAACAACCAGCTTACCGTTGCTGCGATCCAGCACGAAGATGTTGCCGGTTTTGGCCGGGGCGTAAATCACCGGAACGGTTTTACCGTTAACGGTAATGTCTGCCAGCGTTGGCTGGGACGGCATATCCATATCCCACAGATCGTGGTGAACGGTCTGGTAGCTCCATGCCAGTTTACCGGTCGTTGCGTTCAGCGCCACGATGGAGCTGGCGTAACGTTCCTGCTCCGGCGTACGGTTACCACCCCAGATATCCGGCGTGGTCACGCCCATCGGCAGGTAAACCAGGTCCAGCTTCGCGTCATACGCTGCCGGTGCCCAGGAGTTCGGTGAGTTAAAGGTAAAGGTGTGTTCATCCGATGGGATCGCGTTGGGATCTTTCGCGCCCGGGTCGAAGGCCCACAGCAGTTTACCGGTGTTCACGTCGAAACCACGGATAACGCCGGAGGTTTCGCGGGTAGAGAAGTTATCCGTTACCGAACCGGCAATCACGATGGTTTTATCGGTAATAATTGGCGGGGAGGTCGGCTCATACAGACCCGGCGTAGTGTCCGGCATGTTGGTCTGAAGATTCAGAATGCCTTTGTTAGCGAAGGTTTCGCACAGCTTACCGGTCTCAGCGTTGATGGCAAACAGGCGGCCATCGTTCACCGGCAGCATAATGCGGCGAGGACAGTCGGCAATGACTTCCGGGCTGGCATTATCAGCGCGCGCTTCGTGGTAAGAGACGCCGCGGCAGGTTATGTGCTGGAACGACGGGTTGGAGTTCAGCTGTGGATCAAAGTGCCATTTCTCTTTACCGGTGGCCGCGTCGAGCGCGAACAGACGCTGGTGCGCCGTACACAGGTAGAGCATGTTGCCCACTTTAATCGGGGTCACTTCGTTGGTCAGCTCACCCGGATCGTTCGGCATTTTCAGGTCGCCGGTACGGAATACCCAGGCTTCCTTCAGGTTTTTCACGTTGTCCGCGTTGATCTGCTTCAGCGGGGAGTAACGTTGACCTTCCTGATTTCGACCATAGGCTGGCCAGTCGCCGTCAGCCACCTGCGAAATAGCCGCAGCCGGTGTGGATTCAGTGTTCAGCGTACCGTGGATCTCCTGCGGGTCGTTGAATCCGGCCCAGGTCAGGATGCCGCCACTAATCAGCAGGGCAACGACCAGACCGGCTACAGCACCACTGGAAGGGACGATCAGACGACGCCAGACAAACGGCAGGATCAGCCAGATACCGAAGAAGACCAGAATGTCGCTGCGCGGCGTCAACGCCCAGAAGTCGAACCCGACCTCCCAGACGCCCCAGATCATGGTTGCGAGCAGTAACGCTGCGTACAGCCACAGAGCAGATTGTTTTCTGCGTAAAAGCAGGACGGTTACGCCAACCATAACCAGACCCGCAATCGGGTAGTACCAGGAGCCGCCAATCGCGACCAGCCATACGCCACCGATTAACAAATACAGCGCGCAGAATGCGGCAAACGCGGCTGTTAATGTCACCAGTAGACGCGGCTGTTTAGTTTTTGTTTCAGCCATAGAAAAGTACTCGTCAGTTTTGTTAATTATTTGCTAGCAATTAATTATAGGTATTAACAACTGTGATCGGAATCACAAATATTGCTTTTTATAACTCATACGCCAGGGCAATCCATTTACTGGTATAATGGCTGGCTTGCGTATCGATGCCGGAGCGAGAGTCATCCGCATTGAGAGATTTTCACTAAAATCATTTGGTTAGTAATATGAAACATACTGTTGAAGTGATGATCCCGGAAGCCGAGATCAAAGCGCGTATCGCCGAACTGGGTCGTCAAATCACCGAACATTACAAGGACAGCGGCAGCGAAATGGTGCTGGTCGGTCTGTTGCGTGGTTCTTTCATGTTCATGGCAGACCTGTGCCGTGAAGTGCAGGTGCCGCACGAGGTCGATTTTATGACCGCCTCCAGTTACGGCAGCGGCATGTCCACAACCCGTGATGTGAAAATCCTGAAAGATCTGGATGAAGATATTCGTGGCAAAGATGTGTTGATTGTTGAGGACATCATCGACTCCGGCAACACGCTCTCTAAAGTGCGTGAGATCCTGAGCCTGCGTGAACCAAAATCACTGGCGATTTGTACCCTGCTGGATAAGCCTGAACGCCGTGAAGTGCAGGTGCCGGTGGAGTTCGTTGGTTTCTCCATCCCGGACGAATTCGTGGTGGGTTACGGCATTGATTACGCGCAGCGTTATCGCCATCTGCCGTATGTTGGGAAAGTAGTGATTCTGGACGAATAATTGCGGGCTGTTGCCCTCACCCCAGCCCTCTCCCACAGGGAGAGGGTGAAAACCCCCGGCTTTGTTATTTATGGTTCACATGCTTAAGCTTGAGGTTGGCAATTCCCGAGCGGTAACGCTGTTCCAGCGTTTCGCGGTTGGTGGCGGTCACTTCCAGATTGCGCAGCAGACCGTCGTGAATACCGTACGCCCAGCCGTGGATGGAGACCTTCTGCCCGCGTTTCCAGGCAGACTGCATAATCGTCGAGTGGCCCAGGTTATAGACCTGCTCCATTACGTTCAGCTCACACAGGGTGTCGAGACGGCGCTCCTGCGGCATTTCGCCCAGCAGTGAGCTATGTTTGAACCAGATATCACGAATGTGCAGCAGCCAGTTATCGATTAACCCCAGCTCTGTGTTTTCGACCGCCGCCTGCACGCCGCCGCAGCCGTAGTGGCCACAAATAATGATGTGCTCAACCTCAAGAACGTCAACGGCGTACTGCACAACCGAAAGGCAGTTGAGATCGGTATGAATAACCAGGTTAGCCACATTGCGGTGAACAAACAGTTCGCCAGGTTCAAGACCCGTCAGACGTTCGGCGGGGACACGGCTGTCAGAACATCCAATCCAGAGAAAGCGCGGGTTCTGCGCTTGCGCGAGTTTTCCAAAAAATCCGGGGTCTTCCTCCACCAGCATTTTTGACCATAGTGCATTGTTGCTGATGAGTGTATCTATGTCGTTCATGGAGGTTAGCGACCTGTAACCAAGTGATTGCGTTGCGCTACTATAGGGTAACCCGACTTTTAATGAAACCACACAACGTGTGTCAGAACTTAAGGTAAGTTGAATTCATGGCGATTGCACTGGAGCTTGAACAGCTCAAAAAAACCTACCCGGGGGGCGTTCAGGCGCTGCGCGGGATAGATCTTAAAGTCGAAGCGGGAGATTTCTACGCGCTTCTGGGGCCGAACGGGGCGGGGAAATCCACCACCATCGGGATCATCAGCTCGCTGGTCAATAAAACCTCCGGCCGCGTCAGCGTGTTTGGCTACGATCTGCAAAAAGATGTGGTCAACGCCAAGCGTCAGTTGGGGCTGGTGCCGCAGGAGTTCAACTTCAACCCGTTTGAGACGGTACAGCAGATTGTTGTTAACCAGGCGGGTTACTATGGCGTTGAGCGCAAAGAGGCGCTTGAGCGCAGCGAAAAGTATCTGAAACAGCTCGACCTGTGGGAGAAGCGTAACGAACGCGCGCGGATGTTGTCCGGGGGGATGAAGCGCCGCCTGATGATTGCCCGCGCGCTGATGCACGAGCCAAAGCTGCTTATCCTTGATGAGCCGACTGCTGGCGTGGATATTGAACTGCGTCGTTCCATGTGGGGCTTCCTGAAAGATCTGAACGATAAAGGCACCACCATCATTCTGACCACGCACTACCTGGAAGAGGCGGAAATGCTGTGCCGCAATATCGGCATCATTCAGCACGGTGAGCTGGTGGAAAACACCTCGATGAAGAATCTGCTCTCCAAGCTCAAATCAGAGACCTTTATCCTCGATCTGGCGGCGAAAAGCGCGCTGCCGAAACTGGAAGGCTACAACTATCGCCTGGTCGATACCTCGACGCTGGAGGTAGAAGTGCTGCGCGAGCAGGGTATCAACAGCGTGTTCTCACAGTTGAGTGCGCAGGGCATTCAGGTATTAAGCATGCGTAACAAAGCAAACCGACTGGAAGAGCTGTTTGTCTCTCTGGTGCACGACAAACAAGGAGACAAGGCATGACGCATCTTTACTGGGTCGCGCTGAAAAGCATCTGGGCAAAAGAGATTAACCGCTTTATGCGTATCTGGGTGCAAACCCTGGTGCCGCCGGTGATCACCATGACGCTCTACTTCATCATTTTCGGTAACCTGATTGGCTCCCGCATTGGTGAGATGCACGGTTTTACCTATATGCAGTTTATCGTGCCGGGACTGATCATGATGGCGGTGATCACCAACGCTTACGCGAACGTGGCGTCGTCGTTCTTTAGCGCCAAGTTCCAGCGCAACATTGAAGAGCTGCTAGTGGCCCCGGTGCCAACGCATGTGATCATCGCCGGTTACGTGGGCGGCGGTGTAGCGCGCGGGCTGTGCGTGGGGATTCTGGTGACGGCGATTTCGTTGTTCTTCGTCCCGTTCCAGGTGCATTCGTGGCTGTTCGTGGCGCTCACATTATTGCTGACGGCGATCCTGTTCTCCCTCGCCGGGCTGCTGAACGCGGTGTTTGCTAAAACGTTTGATGACATCAGCCTGATCCCGACCTTCGTGCTGACGCCGCTGACCTATCTGGGCGGGGTGTTTTACTCCCTGACGCTGTTGCCGCCGTTCTGGCAGGCGCTGTCGCACCTGAACCCGATTGTCTACATGATCAGCGGCTTCCGCTTTGGCTTCCTCGGCATTGCCGATGTCCCGCTGTTCACCACCGTTGTGGTGCTGGTGGTGTTTATCGTGGCGTTCTATCTGCTGTGCTGGTATCTGATCCAGCGCGGACGCGGGCTGCGTAGCTAATAGTATGTCCCGGCGACGTGCGCGTCACCGGGACATATTACTCACTCCCATGCATAAGTAATGTTGTTCTGAAGTTCTGGAGGAACATTGCGCATATCCCCCCCATATTCACCCCAAACGATTACCTTTCCGTCATTGCGAAGGGCGCAGAATCCATAAGTAGAACTATAGATTGCTCTAATATTATATAGCTCATCCGCAACAGGAGAAGTATCACCGCCCTGATCGGGATGGCCCCAGGCAACTACGCTGCCATCTCTTTTGAGTGCGGCTATACAGTCTGCTCCTGCGCAAATATATATTACCTCTGATAGATTTTCTGGTTGCTGTATAAAATAAGGGTTCGACAATTCACCCCATGAGAAGACTTTGCCTCCCGGAAGAAGTACTGCGGCAGCCTGGTTTCTTCCAACCTGAACATCGATTATATCTGAGCGCGAGGCTATTTCGGCTGGGATAGGTTCAGCATACTCACCCCATGAGACCAGCATGTTATTTTCCCGCAATGCAATAAAACCACCATAAAAGGGGTAAATATTTTTGATGTCGCTGAGAGTGGTAATGTATTCTGGCGCTATGCTGTTATATTCAGCTTCACTCCATGTGGAGATCTTTCCACTTTTGTGCAGAACAAGAAAGGTATCGTGATTGCCGAATATCTTTGTGGCATCAGATATATCATTTAAATGTTCCGGTAGTCTGCCACCAGATTTTGGATCTCCCCATGCAACGACATGGCCATTTTCTCTTATCGCAGCGAATGCACCATCGGTGGATTCTATGGCAATAAAATCTTTCATTTCTGCAATATGTTCAGGCATTGTCCAAGGGAACCCAACATCGTTCCATTGCACAATTTGTTTGTTTTTTCTTATAGCCAGGAAAGCACTATACTCATATTCACCCCATTTTTTAAAAGTTTTCACAAAACTTATATCGTTAAGGGCTGCAATATCTTCGGGGATAGGCTCATCAGAGGTTCGTCCCCATACAAAAATCTGATTAAGTTTATTAATACCTACTGAGGTTTCTTCTGAGCCACAGACAACTTGAACATCATGGTTACGATCACTGGTTGGGGTAGTATCCGCTTCTCCCGGCAATCCCCATGCGACGACCATACCATTATCCTGAATAGCGGCGAAGGAAGCACCTGCTCCACCTATATTGCTTATATTAACCAGGCTGCCACGCACGTATATATCAGAGTTGACTAAAAGCCGTTTTGTTGGCTCCGTATCGGTAAATCGACTACCAGTAAAAATTTTTTCAGGAGTATCCTCGTAGCTCCAGTCAACAATGACTGGAGCTAGAGTTATTTTATCAAGCGCGACGAGTTTATGCTCGTTATTACCCCATCCTGATCCAATTTGAGTTCGGCCACCCATAATTTTTAAATCGTAGCTTTGCATGTTATCCCCTTTGGTAATGTATCCTTTTATGATTTTTTCATTTGCGAGTTGCTAGTTATAGTTAATTGTTCTTAAATATAATTGTTAAAATAATTAATCTTTAAAATTGAACATAATCACACTCACGCAGTCTATAATCAGTTGAATTTTTATCTGAGCAAAGGAGTGAACAGATGCTAGGATTGGTGATCACCTGCCACGATGAAGAGGCACAGGAAATGCTGCTTAAGCTGGCGGCCCGATTTGGCCCCCTGGCGCAATGTCGTGCGGTAAATTACTGGCGAGGGCTGAGCACCAATATGCTCAGCCGGATGATGTGTGACGCGCTGCATGAAACCGACACCGGCGATGGCGTGATTTTTCTCACTGACAGATCCGGCGCGGCGCCATACCGTGCGGCTGCCCTAATGAGCCATAAGCACGATAACTGTGAAGTAATCTCCGGTATCAGCCTGCCTTTACTCGAAACGATGTATCCGCTGCGCGCAACGTTGAGCAGCGCTGAGTTTCGTCACGCCATTGTGGCGCAGGGCTCGCCGGGCGTGAGCAGCTTGTGGCACCAGCAGCAGAAGAACCCGCCTTTTGTTCTGCTTCACGATCTGTATAAGCATTAAACATTGGTATTGATGCCGCTTTTGTTACAATGGCGGCTGATTTTCTGTGTCGATTTATATTCCATGCTCAAGCGCGTTATCTTTATCCTTCTGCTCGTGGTTTCCGGTGGTGCGTCTGCCAGCCTGACCAGCCAGCAAGGCCTTCCTGCTCAGTATATGCAAACCACCGAAGATGCGGCCATCTGGGCGCAGGTGGGAAATGCCGTTGTGAATGTGGGGAATGTCCGCGCCGGGCAGATCCTCGCTGTCTTTCCGGCCGCGGCGGATTACTATGAATTTCGTTTCGGATTCGGTACGGGGTTTATTGATAAAGACCACCTTGAAAAAGTTCAGGGCAAACAACGCGTTGAGGATAGCCTGGGTGACTTGAACAAGCCGCTCAGTAATCAAAACCTCATTACCTGGAAAGACACGCCGGTTTATAACGCCCCCAGCAGCGGAAGCGCGCCCTTTGGCACCTTAAGCGCTAATCTTCGCTATCCGATTCTGAATAAGCTGAAAGACCGCCTGAACCAGACCTGGTTCCAGATCCGTATCGGTAATCGTCTGGCATGGGTAAGCAGCCTGGATGCGCAGGAAGATAACGGGCTACCGGTTCTGACCTACCATCATATTTTGCGTGATGAAGAGAACACCCGTTTTCGACATACCTCCACGACGACCAGCGTACGTGCGTTTAATAATCAGATGGCCTGGTTACGCGATCAGGGCTACACCACGCTGACGATGTACCAGCTTGAAGGGTACGTGCGTAACAAGGTGAACCTGCCCGCGAAAGCGGTGGTGATCACTTTTGATGATGGCCTGAAATCGGTGAGCCGCTATGCGTATCCGGTGCTAAAAGAGTATGGCTTCAACGCGACGGCGTTTATAATTTCATCCCGAATCAAAGGCCACCCGCAGAAGTGGGATCCAAAATCGCTGCAGTTTATGAGCGTTCAGGAAATTAAGGGCATCCAGGATGTGTTCGACATTCAGTCTCACACTCATTTCCTGCATCGCGTGGATGGCTATAAACACCCCATCCTGTTGAGCCGTAGCTATCACGTGATCCTGTTTGATTTTGAACGCTCACGTCGTGCACTGGCTCAGTTCAACCCGCGCGTATTGTATGTGTCGTATCCGTTTGGCGGCTATGACAATAAAGCGATAAAGGCAGCGAATGACGCTGGTTTTCATCTGGCAGTGACGACGATGAAAGGGAAGGTGAAGCCGGGGGATAATCCGTTCCTGTTGAAGCGTTTGTATATCTTAAGAACGGATTCACTGGAGACGATGTCGCGGCTGATCAGTAATCAGCCGCAGGGATAGCGGTTAGTCGTATGAAAGGGTGAATACGCCGGTGGCTTTAAACGACCCCGGTTTCACTGTGTTTCCGTTTGCTACCAGTTGAGCAACATAATTAATTTGCTTGGATTCAGGGGTTTGGTAGTCCGTTATGACATAGGATGAGTCAGGATTATTCGGCAGGAGTTGAGAGGTTCCGTTATACATGATTCTCACGCCTGCGCCCTCAGCTCCGGACGAAAGCGTATTACCAAGAAGATCATTATTTTTTCCGGTTAGCTTTGAGGTGGTGAGTTTGGTTGTGATATTTGCCACACCGGTACAATTGCTTAAGCTAATGGAAAAAGGGATATCCTTAACCCGATTGTTTTTAATGTCTGAAACATAATATTCTCCCAGGTTAACATTATTAGTACCATCCGATAGCATGGCCATGTCACAGGTTGGAAGAACGATCGGGATCTGGAATGAGTCCTCGTTGACCATAAATGTCCATGGTTGGTTGTCACTATCATCTGGATTACCAATAGCCATTTTACCCAGAGTGCCGGGTTTGGGTCTGATTGAGGTTTCTTTGTTCGGGTTGCCTCTGTAACCTTCATCAATATAAATTTGAACTGAGGTGTTTATCCATTTTTCATCCCACGGGTCAGATTTTCCGGAGGAGGCAACGGTAGTCCAGCCAGTAGTATTCATAGCGAAGTAACCACCCATGCCTCCAGTGCTTTCTGCGGTGTGCACCCTTACGGAATAATAAATCCCCGGAATATTTGTTTCAAACATAGCCCTGCCATAACTACTCCCCATTAGCAAGGTCGGGTTTGTTTGTGACACGAGGTTAAAACCATCGTCCCCCGGACCACATTTGGCCTGAATGCCTGGTGTCAGGTTAACGTTAAAAAGAGTACTGGCGTAGTTACCCGGAGGGGGAAGACGTACAGTGCCACCTGAGTAGTCAGAATTGATTAGCGTGGTTGTGCCGCCTTTTCCATTATTCATTTGGCACTCCCCTGCCCAGCAGGAGTGGCTGAGGGTAAATAACGCGCTCGCCATGGCAAACGCCATTGTGCCTTTCACGTTGAAACCCTGTCTTATAAAGTTGAACATTCTCATCCTTTTTCCTGTTCTGATTATTATTCGTAAGTGACGTCAACCAATACTTTACTGGTAACGACACCACCAGCCACTACGCCAATATTTTGATATCGGGCATAGAACTGATAATCCGTTAAAAATGCAGTATCCTGACCGCTTACGTCAAAAGTGATTTTTGACGTGCCGTCGTTGTTTAAAACATTCTTTTTATATTTTTCAGAGAAAACGACGACGCCGACATTTTTTGCCGCGCCTGCGGCGGTATCATCACTTTTGAAAACCTGATTTTGTCCTGGCCAGAAACCCGACTGCGGCGAAAAGCTAAAACTCAGCTTTTTAGCCGTACCGCTGTCTCCATAGCAATCATCTACATGGATCTTAAAAGGCGTACCGCCTGCATCATCGGTTGCAGTAAAACGATCGCTACCATCCGGGTTATAAAACCAACTGCGCATCGCATTGGGGAGATAAATTTCGCCGTCATTTTCCACGGTCATCTTACAGGTGCTATTAACAATGTTAGCGGTAATATTTACGTCTAATCCTGAGCTTGCCTGGCTTACGCCAGGCAAGATGCCACCAGCCAAGCCCATAAGCAACACAAGACCGGGCTGGTATAAAATAAACGGTGATTGTTGCATACTGGTTCCTGGTATTATGGATAAGCGATAGTAAACGTGACTGGCGCAGTAACCGCCCCCGCGCCTACATCAGCAATGGTTTGGCCTTGCCCGATAACGATACGGGAATTCATCGGGAATTCACCGGTACCATCAGTAATGGTGACATCCTTAGCAGCCGGAGGCGTGTTACAGCTCATAAGCTCGCCAGTATCGACAACACCCGACCAGATCTCAAAGCCCGTTGCTAAGCCGCCAGAGTAAGAATCACCCGTCTTGTTGACGCCACTGCATTCACCACCAGCGCCTTTCGCAGCGGACACCGTTGCCTTGGTTACTCCAGAACAGTTGGTGAAACTAATCTTGAGCGGCTCGACACGGGTTTTGTTCACCAGATCGGATTTGTATACGTCGCCGAATGCAATTTCAGTGGAGGCTGTGCCTGCATCGTTAAGTACTTTTGCGGTACATGTGCCTGATACAATTTTTGATTTAATCGTTAATTCGACACTAGGGGTGCCTGTAATTGCTGCGCTTGCCATTCCCGAGAACAGAAGAGCAGAAACGGACAGGGCGATAAAAGTAGAATTGAATTTCATAATGTTGCTCCGTTTTCCTGCACTAATCACTCGTAGCTAAATTCAAAGGTCGCCACGGCCTGAAAATCACCAATGGTCATGCTGTTTTCTTTTGTTTCACGTAAGGTGGCCACCAGAGCAACTTCCTTATTCTGGATTTCTGTCGGACTCCAGACCAGGCGCTCTGAATCCAGGGTTGAGTTAATGATAAAAGGAGTATTTGGTGCATCGGCTCTGGCGATTTCAGCCGCAGAGTAATCAGCGCCACCGTTAGTTTTTGCAATCTGGTTAACAAGGCCGCTAGCTAAATAACCTGATTTGGTTCCTTTTACGGTTGTTTTTAACGAGGTTAGCGACGCCGGGCATTCAACGAGCACAATTTTGAAATTGGCATTTGCCGTTCCGGCTTTGACATCATCTAAACGTACCTGACCGTTATTACCGATAGTCAGCGTTTGCTGCGTATCTGAACCCGTACCGCCGACCAGTTTCATATCGCAGGTGGTTTCGCGGATATTGGCAGTGAAGTTAACATTGAGATCGGCTGCCGCAGCAGAACCTGACATCGCTAACATTGCTAATGCGATTAATGAATAACCGCAATGATTTTTCTTCATATTATTTCCCATGGGTGTGATTCCCTGTTTTAACATCATTACATTTGGCACTGTTGATTACTCAGAATCGTGGTTAAGCCTGCTTTCTTCGCATTTTCAGGAATCTGATAATGCACCGTGCAAGAGCTGGATCCATCGCTTCCCCATACCACCCGGAGAGCGCCTTTGTCTTCCACACCGCGTACATAAGCTTGTCCTGCCTGGCCTACCGTTCCGATAGATTCGTTTTTCTCATTCAGAACGTCTGCACCTAACGGAATAAAGCCGTTATCAGAACGTTGTAATTCCAGAACAAGCGAACGACCTTCATCCGTTTCAAAATTCACTAATACAACGGAGCCATTGCGAGGTACGGCAACAGCGCTGGTATTTTTGATTTCAACGTCTGCTTCGAGAGTGCTGATATCGAGCGATACTCGGTTTTCTCTGTAGGCTGACATATACGGCATAATCCCGTACCCGGAGCTGTTAATGCGGCTTTGGCCGTAACCCAGCCGAGCACCCGTTGCGCCACTTGCTTTTACCAGCGCAAGTGAATCCGTTTCGCCGATACTGCCGGATGTAAATACAACGCCACCCGAGTGAACAACCATTCCGCCGTTATAACTCGCGGAATACTGTTTACTATTGTCATCGCCAAAGGACGCTGAGACACCGAGCGGCCCGTAAGGACTGTTCCATGAGCTATAGCCACTGACCTGGTTCAGGTTGCCGTAGTTGCCCCCGCTTGATGAGGCGCTAACGGAATAGCTCACTTCACTGTTTTTGGAGTTGCCGCTTGCCGTAGAGTTAAAACTGGTACCGCCTTTTAAATCAGTGCGCAGGCTCATGTTGACGTTATTAAATCCGCCTGACTGCGCGCTATCTTTATTGAATATGCTGAATGGAATACTGACGTTTAAATAAACGCTGTCATCCTTTTCCCCTGTTTCGTTGTACGTGCGTTGCACAGAAACGCTATAGCTACCGTAAGCAAAACTATTGTTGTAACCCACGCTGTAGTCGGAAGTGGAGCTGGAGTCATTCCAGTAATCCTGCCAGGTACCGCTAATATAGAGTGAGCCGTATTCATCACCGTTAACATTCAATGGCTGGTTCAGGCTGACCTGTATCTGGTTTTTGGTACGCTGATAATCAGCATAAAGCTCGGCATTGCTGTCATAAGATCGATTGCCATATTCCTCGTGATGAATACTGTCCTGCAATGAGGCGGCATCGTTAAGGCTGAGATAATCTTCTGTAGAGAAGCGATAAGCTGCCACGTTAAGAGATGTGTTAGTAGCTTCAAGCATTTTGCTGTAGGTCAGCCGATAACTTTGCCCTTTAAGCGTGTCCAGCCCGTCGATATCGGCATAGGACCCGGTAACATCTAATGCGAATGCACCAATACGGGTATTCATAGCCAGACCAAGCAGGCCGGCGTAGAAATCCATATCCGTATATTGCGCACCCACGTAACCGGTAAAGGTATTATTCAGACCATACGCGTAAGTTGCGTAGCCAACGTTTGGCTTATCATGCAATGAATCATCATTCAGCTCACCTAAACCCACATCCCAGCGGCTGGAGCCTGGGCGGAGCATTTGTGTAACTGAGGAGAACGGAACGGTAAACGTCCGTTTACTTCCATCGGCTTCCTCTACAGTGACAATCAAATCATTGCCATAGCCTGTTGTACTGAGGTCATTGATCTCGAAAGCACCGGGTGGAACGGTGGTTTCATAAATTTTATTGCCGCTTTGCGTTACGCTAACCTTGGCGTTACTGTTTGCCACACCACGAATTACTGGCGCGTAGCCAGAGGTGCCTTCCGGGAGCATGCGGTCATCGTTATACATACGCGCACCACGCAGGCTCACCGAGTCAAAGACATCACCGCGTGTGTAGGAATCACCCATTACCATCTGTGCGTTAAGTGGTGTGATATCTCGCTGGAGGTAGATATCCTGGCTGGAATAATGTGTGCCATTATCGCTGTCCCAGTTCAGACTGCCGCGAGAACGTAAACGCCACGGCCCCACGTTCAGGCCATAATGCAAGCCCGCATAAGCGGTATCTGAATTGGTGCCGTTTGACTCGCTGTGCCAGGTATTAAGATCGTATGAGAGTAATCCGGCCGGAACACCATTATCCCATAATGAAGGATCGACATACCCTGCTGGAAGCTTAAGCACGTAGATTTGCGGGAAATTAAGATCCATTTCCTGCTTGCTACTATCAAAATTTTCAGAAGCACCGGGATAATATTTTTTGATATCTACGCAAGACGTTTCGTCGTTTTTGACATCATCGCCTAATATGCTGGTATCAACGCCTGCCTGTGTCAGCGTGAGTTTAGTCAGACATGCTGAGGCACGTGGCGTTTTGTTATCAATGAATGTCATCTCGACCGTGGATTTTGAATTGCCATTCAAATTCACTTTTACACGGTAAGTACCTGGCAGAACTGGGTTGCCATAAGCATAACGATCGACATTGATACCTCCACCATTATCGATAAGGAACTGGTCATTAAATTCAATGGCCGATTCTGTTTCGGATGAGGTGTCTACAGCTTTTTTTTCAGTCTCGCTGGCATGCAGAGGAAATGCTGCACAGATTGCGAGACATAAAATTGATCGTTGAAATAGCATGCTTCATCCAGACAAGTCGTCGTATGAATGCTATGAATCATTCATACGTGTTATATTTATAATGTGGCGGTGGTGCGGTTATTAATTTACTTTGGTTTCAAAAGTATCAGAGCCGCCATTGTCATTAATGGTTTCGTAAGCAACAGTGCCGGTGGCAGTACTACCTAAACCTTTTACCTGCATAATTTGAGTACTAAACGGTAAAATAGATTTATGCTCAACCTGGTACTCTTTATTTGCTGATTTCAGCTTTACATTTGAAATAGAAACGTTGTAAGGGGAATCATTGTGTGCGATCAGGTTTAGCGTATTACCTTGTTTTTGTTGTGACCACGTTACTTTGGCTGCTGCATCTCCTGGCGTACCTTTCAGGCCGTCAGGTCGGAAAAAGAGTTTAATACGTGTGCGGAATGCCAGCTGGAGCTGGTTAGGATTTTCACCGTCTTTCACTTTTGACTTCGGTGGAATCTCGAGCACATTGAACCAGAATAGGGATTCGCGATCTTGCGGCAATGAACCACCCAGGTATGAGATCCGAACGGATTGACCTTTTTGCGGATCAATTCGGGATACTGGTGGAGTAATAATAAACGGTAATTTTAATTCCTGTGGATTGGTGTCATCGCGACCGTCATCGAGCCATGATTGAACTAATAGTGGTTTTTTTCCACGGTTGTCTAAAGAAACGATGACATCTTTTTGCGACTGCTGATAAACAATACGTGTTCCCGAAATAACGATATCTGCGCTTGCCTGGAATGACGCGACAGCAGCAGCTGTAAAGCAGGCAGCTTTAAATCCTTTATAAAATGATGTGCTTAACATTTTTCCACTTCCTGTTGGAATGATATCAATAGTCCCCTGACGTACGTCAGGGGATAATATGAGCATTTTATTTATGCGCTTAAAATTACTCGTAGATCATGGTGAATGCAGCTTGTGCCTGAACCACACCAGCTGACACTGGGTTGTTGGCCGCATCCCAGTTCTGACCCTGGGTATACGCTACACGGTAGTAAAGTGCGCCTGCGCCTGTGGTATCAATCGTTGCTTTCTGGGTATTGTTGGTCTGATCCAGTTTGATCTGATCGGTAGCGGAGTTGCCATCGTTTGACAGTACCAGATTGACGTTTTTAGCGGCGCCTTGAGTATTTGATGGTGGAACCAGCAGACCGCCGGAAGTTGAAGAAGAACCCGCCCAGGAATCAAACTGAGCAGATGCCTGGTTGACGGTAGCAGAATCACAACCTGTCAGGGTAAGGGAGAATTTCTTTTCTCCCAGGGTGCTGGTGGTACCCAGCGCATTAGCGAAGTCTTTTACAAACACGGTATCCAGGTTAACGTCAAAATCATTACCATCCTGGTCAATCTTCTGATCCAGGGATACTTTACAGGTGTTATTAGAAACCATACCGTGGAAAGTAATAGTGCCTGTATCTGAAGGAATATCAGCTGCCATTGCAGAACCCGCACTCAGAACCATTGCTGCTACAGTTGCCAGACCTAATTTATTAAAAGACATTTTTTATATCCATATTTAAATGCTAGAAAAGTGAACATAAGCAAGGCTTATGTTCGTTCCGAACAGATGCTTCGGGAAAAGGATTCTAAGTGATGAGTAATGGTTGTGAGAAGCCGTTAGGCGTTAGAAATACTTAAACGATCTTTAAGTCAATATGATTGTTTAATAGTGAATGATAATAATTGTTCATCATTTTGATGAGCAGGTGTTCGGCAGGGTGACTTGAATATATTAATAAAAATATATAAAAAGAACGCTATTCATTTTAATTATGTATAAATTACCCAACCTATTTGTCGGGTAATTTATAACAGTACTATTGGCTTAGGCAACCTGAACCGGAATTGCCTTCGCAATACGTTTCATTTCATTATCGCCTTCAAAGTATGCCACTTTTGGCTGCCAGCGACGTGCCTCTTCGTCAGACATCATCACAAAGCTGGCAATAATGACGATATCACCCACGTCCGCGCAGTGCGCCGCTGCCCCATTAACGGAGATGATTTTAGACCCGCGTTCAGCGGCAATCGCGTACGTTGAAAAGCGTTTGCCGTTATTAACGTTCCAGATATCAATAGCTTCGTTTTCGAGAATACCCGCCGCGTCGAGAAAATCCTGGTCGATCGCGCAGGAGCCTTCATAGTGCAGGTCGGCCTGGGTGACTTTCACACGGTGAAGCTTACCTTGTAGCATTTTGCGAATCATTACGTTTACCTTTCACTTCCGGGTAGTAAAACTACGCCAGTTCAACCACTTTGTTGTCGATAAGGCGGGCCTGGCCGAGCCAAGCCGCCACCAGAATTACCGCACGTTTGCTGGTATCTGAGAGTTCCAGAAGCGTATCGGCATCCCGAATTTGAACGTCGTCAGCACGAAGACCTTTCTCGTTCAGCGCCTGTTCAGCCAAAGCGATGATTTCTTCTGCGGTTAATTCTTTTGCCAGCAGTTGCTCTGCCATGGTATTCATGACTTTGCTTAAGCCTGGCGCAATTTTACGCTGTTCCGCAGTCAGATAGCCGTTACGGGAGCTAAGCGCCAGGCCATCTTTCGCACGTACAATCGGCACGCCGACAATCTCTATGTCGTAGCCCATATCGGCAACCATTTTGCGGATCAGCGCCAGCTGCTGGAAATCTTTCTCGCCAAAGCAGGCGATGTCCGGCTGCACCAGGTTAAACAGCTTGCTGACGATGGTGGAAACGCCGCGGAAATGGCCCGGACGGCTGGCACCCTCCAGCATGGTCGAAATACCCGGTACGTCGACGTAGGTCGCTTCAGTGGTACCCTGAGGATAAACATCTGCGGGGGCCGGTGCGAAGACGATATCCGCATGACGTTTTTTGAGCTTCTCGCAATCTTCCTGCAAGGTACGTGGATAGCGCGCCAGATCGTCTTCGCGATCGAACTGCATCGGGTTAACGAAGATACTGACTACCACGATATCTGCACGGGCTCTCGCTTCATCGACCAGCTTCATATGGCCGTCGTGCAGATTGCCCATGGTCGGGACGAGGGCGATACGTTTACCTTCCTGACGTGCACGGCGGATATGCTGGCGCAGCAGCGGCAGAGTTTCTATGATTAGCACACCTGGACTCCTTAATGGAAACTGTGTTCTTCGCCCGGATAAACGCCGGACTCAACCTCGGCAATATACTGCCGCACAGCAGCACGCATGTCGCCTGCTTCTGTCAGGAAATTTTTAGCAAATTTTGGAAT
>NZ_JABMCU010000210.1:0-7542 GCF_013179605.1 Enterobacter sp. CM29
GGTAAGCGGAAATTTTTCAAAACTGATGAAATGTAATCTTTGTAAGGTAGCTTCGGGGTGTGCAGCGCGAAACTGATCGAAGGCCTGCCAGAGGGTCAAAAAATTCAGCCCGGTGCCGAAACCGCTCTCCGCGACGACAAACAGGCTGCGCGGATGCTCAGGGAAGCGGGTGCTGAGATGATTTCCTTCGAGGAAGACATAGCGCGTCTCTTCCAGTCCGTTATCATTAGAAAAGTAGACGTCATCAAAATCTCGGGAAACAGGTGTACCCTCAGCGTTGAATTCGAGGTTGGCAGGTTGTATGGCGTTTTGTTTCACGTAAGTTACTCGTCCGACAGGCAGTGGCACGATCTTAGCGATGTGAGCCCATCGGTGCAAATTTCCACAGAAAATCGCTGATCGGACTTGTTCGGCGTACAAGTGTACGCTATTGTGCGACTCGAAACTTTTTATAGTGCGACTTACAGAGGTATTGAATGAAACGTGCAGTGATTACTGGCCTGGGCATCGTTTCCAGCATCGGTAATAACCAGCAGGAAGTCCTGGCATCTCTGCGTGAAGGACGCTCCGGGATCACTTTCTCTGAAGAGTTTAAAGATTCTGGAATGCGTAGCCACGTATGGGGTAACGTTAAACTGGATACCACCGGTTTAATTGACCGTAAAGTGGTTCGTTTCATGAACGATGCCTCTATCTACGCCTATCTTTCCATGCAGGAAGCGATCAAGGATTCTGGTCTGAGCGAAGACGCTTACCAGAACAACCCACGCGTGGGCCTGATTGCAGGCTCCGGCGGTTCCTCTAAAGCTCAGGTGTTCGGTGCTGACGCCATGCGCAGCCCGCGCGGCCTGAAAGCGGTCGGTCCATACGTTGTGACCAAAGCGATGGGTTCAGCGGTTTCCGCGTGCCTGGCAACGCCGTTCAAAATCCACGGTGTGAACTACTCCATCAGCTCTGCATGTGCGACCTCCGCACACTGTATCGGTAATGCGGTTGAGCAGATCCAGCTGGGCAAACAGGACATCGTATTTGCTGGCGGCGGCGAAGAGCTGGGCTGGGAAATGGCCTGTGAGTTCGACGCGATGGGCGCACTGTCCACCAAATACAACGAAACGCCAGACAAAGCATCCCGTACCTATGATGCACACCGCGACGGTTTTGTTATCGCTGGCGGCGGCGGTATGGTTGTGGTTGAAGAGCTGGAACACGCGCTGGCGCGTGGCGCGCACATCTACGCTGAGATCGTGGGCTACGGCGCAACGTCTGACGGCGCTGACATGGTTGCTCCATCCGGCGAAGGCGCGGTGCGCTGCATGAAGATGGCGATGCACGGCGTTGATACCCCAATCGACTACCTGAACTCTCACGGCACCTCTACGCCGGTAGGCGACGTGAAAGAGCTGGGTGCGATCCGTGAAGTGTTCGGCGACAACAGTCCGGCTATCTCTGCAACCAAAGCCATGACCGGTCACTCTCTGGGTGCGGCGGGTGTGCAGGAAGCGATCTACTCTCTGCTGATGCTGGAAAACGGTTTTATCGCGCCAAGCATCAACATCGACGAGATGGACGAGCAGGCGGCAGGCCTGAACATCGTGACCGAAACCACCGAACGTGAGCTGACGACCGTTATGTCCAACAGCTTCGGTTTCGGCGGCACCAACGCCACGCTGGTGATGCGTAAGCTGAAAGCGTAAGCGTTTGAAGATATAGTAGAAGGGAGCCACGCGGCTCCCTTTTTTTATGCCTGAACACGGAGTTATGCATGAAGGCTGTTACCCCTGAGAAGAGCGCTCCTTCCGGGAACCTTTCCCTTTTCCGCATCGCCTTTGCGGTGTTTCTGACCTACATGACCGTTGGTCTGCCGCTGCCGGTGATCCCCTTGTTCGTTCACCAGGAGCTGGGCTATGGCAACACCATGGTCGGTATTGCGGTGGGCATTCAGTTTTTAGCGACGGTTTTAACCCGGGGCTACGCCGGTCGCCTGGCGGATCAGCACGGCGCAAAACGCTCGGCGTTGCAGGGCATGTTTGCCTGCGGGCTGGCGGGGGGAGCCTGGCTGCTGGCGGCGCTGTTGCCGATAGATGCAGCGTATAAATTCGCGCTGCTGGTGGCGGGGCGCCTGATCCTCGGCTTTGGCGAAAGCCAGCTGCTGACCGGCACCCTGACCTGGGGAATGGGGCTGGTGGGACCTGCGCGTTCCGGAAAAGTGATGTCCTGGAACGGGATGGCGATTTACGGCGCGCTGGCGGCAGGCGCACCACTGGGGCTGCTGATCCACAGCCAGTTTGGTTTTGCGGCGTTGGCAGGCACCACCATGGTATTACCGCTGCTGGCGTGGGCGTTTAACGGTTCGGTGCGCAAGGTGCCCGCCCATAAAGGCGAGCGTCCTTCGCTGTGGAGCGTGGTGGGGCAAATCTGGCAACCGGGGCTTGGGCTGGCGCTTCAGGGGGTAGGCTTCGCGGTTATTGGTACCTTTGTCTCCCTCTATTTCATGAGCCGCGGCTGGGCGATGGCGGGCTTTACGCTGACGGCCTTTGGCGGCGCGTTTGTATTGATGCGCGTGCTGTTTGGCTGGATGCCGGATCGCTTTGGCGGCGTGAAGGTGGCGGTGGCGTCACTGGTCATTGAGACCGTGGGTCTGGTACTGCTCTGGCAGGCGCCGTCCGCATCCGTTGCGCTGCTGGGTGCGGCGTTAACCGGCTGCGGCTGCTCACTGATCTTCCCGGCGCTTGGCGTTGAAGTGGTGAAGCGCGTGGCTCCGCAGGTGCGCGGCACGGCGCTGGGCGGCTATGCGGCGTTTCAGGATATCTCTTACGGCATCACCGGGCCGCTGGCCGGGGTGTTAGCCACCTCGTTTGGCTACCCGTCCGTCTTCCTGGCCGGTGCGGTGTCAGCGGTGGTGGGGATTGTGGTGACGCTGGTGGCGTTTCGCAGGTCGTAGTTTTTTGCCGGGTGGCGGCTTCGCCTTACCCGGCCTACTATTCGAGCCGTTGTAGGCCCGGTAAGCGAAGCGCCACCGGGCAAATCCTCACGCAACCAGCCAGAAAATCGCCAGCGCAATCACCAACGCGATAAACATCAATCCCGGACGGGCAGAAAGCGTCTTGAACGTGTCAACAACGGGGGCAAACAGCGGGTTGTAGATCGGCTGAATGTTTCTTACCTCCGGCACGCCGCCTTCCCGCTCGGCGCGGCGAACGAAGATCTGATTCAGTAAATCCTGTACCTGCGCGGTGGTCAGCACGGTTTGCGGTGTCGCCTGCCAGCTCTGCTGGGCGTAATCCCGGATCATATCGAACTCGTGCGGTTCCAGCGGTTGTTTCAGTGCCGCCTGTACGCTGTGCAGGGTCGGAGCGCTCTGGGTGCTGAGCGTCTGACGCGCCTGGAGCCAGGTGACCAGATGGGTAAACTGTTTTGCCGGGATCATCTCGCCCGCTTTCACACCGGAAAGTTCCAGCATGGATTGCCAGATAAGCTTTGTCGGTTCGCCGGTGGCGGCAGCCAGCTTAGTGACCATCTGCTTGAGCGTATTATGCTCCGCAGGCTGCAATGGCCGTTCTGTAGACGGGCGCTGTTGCGGCTGCGGGATAGAAAGCTGATTGCTTTGCAGCAGGGTCAACACGGTTTTCAGCTGTTCCGGCGAAAGCTGGCTCAGGGCGGTATGACCGTATTGCTGACGGATAAAATCACTCACCGCCTGACGATTATTCCCCTGGCCCAACAGCTCGGTCAGCTGCGAGATAATCTGGCGGGTAGTATGTTGCTGCTGTGCGCTGGTAAGACGCTGGTTCAGGTTTTGTTCGGCGGCAGGGAAATGGCGCGACTGTAGCGGCGCATCGTTTCTGACGCCCAAATCGTGCTTAACGCCGGCCCATACCTCTGCGTTTTGCTGTGAGGTCAACGCAATAAGACGCGTGATAAGACGCTCCAGTACGGTGCGTTGCTGCGTGGAGAGCGGTTGTTCGCCTGGCGTGTTGGGCGTTACGGGGCCTTCACCCGGAGGGCGCGGAGGCGTACCTGAAATGGGCTGCATCGTCAAAAATCCTTAAAGTCAAACTCTGCGTAACCGGGCGGAGATATATGCCCGGCGGCGAGATTATGGCACACTTGGCAGGTTTACTTCCTCTCAAACAGGTACTCAGACGTGAAAATCCTCGTTGATGAAAATATGCCTTACGCCCGTGAGCTGTTCAGCCGCCTGGGTGAGGTTAAGGCTGTCCCTGGTCGCCCGATTCCGGTCAGCGAACTGGACGATGCAGACGCCCTGATGGTGCGCTCGGTGACCAAAGTAAATGAGGCGCTGCTCACCGGCAAAGGGGTTAAATTTGTCGGGACGGCAACGGCCGGGACCGATCATGTGGATGACCAGTGGCTTAAGCAGGCGGGGATTGGTTTTTCCGCGGCACCAGGCTGTAACGCCATTGCCGTCGTGGAATATGTATTCTCCTCGCTATTGATGCTGGCCGAGCGCGATGGTTTTGCGCTGAAAGACCGCACCGTCGGGATTGTGGGTGTGGGCAACGTGGGCGGACGTCTGCAAAAGCGTCTGGAAGCCTGGGGCATCCGCACTCTGCTGTGCGATCCGCCGCGTAAGGATAACGGCGATGAGGGCGATTTCCGCACGCTGGATGAGCTGGTCGACGAGTGCGACGTCATCACCTTCCATACGCCGCTCTTTAAAGAAGGGCCGTACAAGACTCTGCACCTGGCCGACGAAAAGCTGATCCGCCGTCTGAAGGCTGGCACTATTCTGATAAATGCCTGCCGGGGACCGGTGGTGGATAACGCGGCGCTGCTGACATGTCTCGACGAGGGTCAAGATCTTAGCGTCGTACTGGACGTCTGGGAGCCAGAGCCGGATCTCAACGTCGCATTGCTGAATAAGGTGGACGTGGGTACCGCGCATATCGCGGGTTATACCCTTGAAGGCAAAGCGCGTGGCACAACCCAGGTGTTTGAGGCTTACAGCGCCTTTATCGGCCATCCGCAGCAGGTAGCGCTGGATACGCTGCTGCCCGCCCCGGAATTTGGTCGCATTACCCTTCATGGACCGCTGGATGAGGCAACGCTGAAAAGACTGGTGCATTTGGTGTATGATGTGCGCCGCGATGACGCGCTGCTGCGTAAAGTGGCGGGTATTCCGGGTGAGTTTGACAAGCTGCGCAAAAATTACCTTGAGCGCCGCGAGTGGTCCTCCCTGTATGTGATGTGCGATGACGCCCCCGCGGCGGCGCTGTTGCATCAGCTGGGATTTAACGCCGTTCACCACCCGGCACGTTAATGTCTTCTTAATGCTCCCTGTCGGATATTCCGGCAGGGACGCTTTTTTATTTCTGGAGTAAACCACCATGTCTGAAGGCTGGAACATTGCCATTTTGGGTGCCACTGGCGCCGTGGGCGAAGCCCTGCTTGAAACCCTTGCTGAGCGTCAGTTCCCGGTGGGCGACATTTACGCGCTGGCGCGTACCGACAGCGCAGGAGAACATCTGCGTTTCGGCGGGAAATCCGTGATGGTGCAGGATGCCGCCGCGTTTGACTGGACACAGGCTCAGCTGGCGTTTTTTGCCGCAGGTGCGGAAGCCACGGCATCCTACATTGAAGAAGCGACCAATTCAGGCTGTCTGGTGATCGACCTGAGCGGTCTGTTCTCCCTGGAGCCGGATGTGCCGTTGGTGGTGCCGGACGTCAACCCGTTTGTGCTGGCTGACTACCGCAACCGCAATATCATTGCAGTACCGCACAGCCTCACCAGCCAGCTGCTGACCGCGCTGAAGCCGCTGATCGACGACGGTGGCCTGTCGCGTATTTCCGTGACCAGCCTGCTGTCAGCCTCCGCTAACGGCAAAAAAGCCGTAGACGCACTGGCAGGGCAGAGCGCGAAGCTGCTGAACGGTATCCCGATCGACGAAGATGATTTCTTTGGCCGCCAGCTGGCGTTCAACATGCTGCCGCTGCTGCCGGATCGTGAAGGTTCGGTGCGGGAAGAGCGTCGTATCGTCGATGAAGCACGCAAAATTCTGCAGGATGACGGTCTGATGATCTCCGCGAACGTCGTGCAGTCTCCGGTCTTTTACGGCCACGCGCAGATGGTCGGGTTTGAAGCCCTGCGTCCGCTGGCGGCTGAAGAAGCCCGCGACGCGTTTGGCCGCGGTGAGGACCTTGTCCTGTCCGAAGAGAGCGAATTCCCGACGCAGGTGGGCGACGCTACCGGCAGCGCGCATCTCTCTGTGGGCTGCGTGCGTAACGATTACGGTATGCCTGAGCAGGTGCAGTTCTGGTCCGTTGCCGACAACGTGCGTTTTGGCGGCGCGCTGATGGCGGTCAAAATCGCGGAAAAACTGGTGCAGGAGTATCTGTACTGATGTCAGATGTGGAACAAAAGCCGGTCCACAGAATTGCCCTCGGCATTGAATACGATGGCAGTAAATACTATGGCTGGCAGCGGCAGAATGAGGTGCGCAGCGTCCAGGAGAAGCTGGAGAAAGCGCTCTCTCAGGTGGCGAATGAACCGATAAGCGTCTTCTGTGCGGGCCGCACCGATGCCGGCGTTCACGGCACGGGGCAGGTGGTGCATTTTGACACCACCGCCGTGCGCAAAGACGCGGCCTGGACGCTGGGTGTAAATGCGAATTTGCCTGGTGACATTGCCGTGCGTTGGGTGAAAGCTGTGCCGGATGATTTTCACGCGCGTTTCAGCGCGACGGCGCGGCGCTACCGTTATGTCATCTACAACCAGCGCCTGCGCCCGGCGGTGTTAAGCCAGGGCGTGACGCATTTTTATGAACCGCTGGATGCAGAACGTATGCAGCGTGCGGCGCAGTGTCTGATTGGAGAGAATGATTTTACGTCGTTTCGTGCGGTGCAGTGTCAGTCCCGTACGCCGTGGCGTAACGTCATGCACATTAACGTCAGTCGTTATGGCGCGTATGTGGTGGTGGATATCAAAGCCAATGCCTTTGTACATCATATGGTGCGGAATATTGTAGGCAGCCTGATGGAAGTGGGCGCCGGACACCAGCCGGAGAGCTGGATTGCAGAACTGCTGGCAGCGAAGGACAGAACGCTTGCGGCAGCAACGGCGAAAGCGGAAGGTCTGTATCTGGTTTCGGTGGATTACCCGGACCGGTTCGACCTGCCAAAACCGCCAATGGGCCCGCTGTTTTTAGCGGACTAAACAAAGGCGCAATTAGGGCTTAGACAATATGGACGTAATACGTTTTCTGATTGATTTCATCCTGCACATTGATGTTCACCTGGCGGAGCTGGTCGCGCAGTACGGCGTCTGGGTATACGCCATTCTGTTCCTCATTCTGTTCTGTGAAACCGGCCTTGTGGTTACGCCGTTCCTGCCGGGAGATTCACTGCTGTTCGTGGCGGGCGCGTTATCCGCACTGCCAACGAATGACCTGAATGTCCACCTGATGGTCGTCCTGATGATCATCGCCGCGATTATTGGTGATGCGGTCAACTACACTATCGGGCGGGTGTTTGGCGAGCGGTTGTTCAGTAATCCGGACTCGAAGATTTTCCGCCGCAGTTATT
>NZ_JABMCU010000211.1:0-7506 GCF_013179605.1 Enterobacter sp. CM29
CAGCGCTGCTGGATCTGGCCTGCAAGCGGAAAAGTGGTTGCGCCGTACTCGCTCTCGGAAGGGGGCAATAAAGGAATTGATATCGCTGCCGCACGCGGCACGCCGGTTTACGCTTCAGGGGCCGGAAAGGTGGTCTATGTCGGTAACCAGCTTCGTGGATACGGTAACCTGATCATGATTAAGCATGGTGAGGACTACATTACGGCATATGCGCATAACGACACGATGTTGGTGAATAATGGCCAGAACGTGAAGGCGGGGCAGAAGATTGCGACCATGGGCAGTACCGGGACGGATACGGTGAAGCTGCATTTCCAGATCCGCTATAAGGCCACGGCCATCGATCCGCAGCGTTATCTTCCGGCGCAGGGCAGTAAACCGAAGTGCTAAGTGATTATTTAATCGCCACTTAGTGGGGTAAAGGCTTGTATGAAGAGGCGTAAGGTCTATAATGCCTTACGCACCTCAAAGCGGGCGTAGTTCAATGGTAGAACGAGAGCTTCCCAAGCTCTATACGAGGGTTCGATTCCCTTCGCCCGCTCCAGTCTCCTCATAAATCAAGAAGTTATATTTCATCAGTTAGTTACGTTGCTCTGCTTTAGCAGGTACAACTAAAACTACCCAATGTTCTATATCCGTACCTGTCGCGTGATAGGTCTGTGGTACAAGGGAACATATCCTCACGCTGGCGGTGGTTCCAGGTTCTTACCGCGACAGTACAACAACGAACAAAAAGCCGCATACCTGGCATAACTCCCGAACAGATTGAACACACGCATTTAAGCCCGATGTGTGGCCCTATGAGCCACGTAAACAGGTGAATAGTGGTAATGCCCCGGTAGCTACAGATCCGGCTCTGCCAGCGCTTTGCTCACGCTCCGAAAGGTACACGAGCACCCTGATAAGGTGTGATCCCCCTGACAATCTGATTTGGTCACTGGTGACTTTCGCAAAGCGAAACCAACTAGGTTGGCCTGTTGCAGTCGCTATGCTCCGCTTGTTGCTTCTACCACTAACGGGGCTTTATGGCTTCTATTGTCTGAAAGCTGATACATTGCACAAACATCATGTGGATTACTGTAAAGTTCATCACTATGATTATGTGTGCCATTGCCAGTTAAGAAATGCGGAGAGGACAATATGGATGTTACTGATGAGGCTTTGTTGAGTTCTGGCTTTACACCATCGGATTTGAAGAAGATAAAGAACAACGTTGAAAGCTATGGTGGAACGTTGGGGAATGCAATCAGGGACCTGGCTAGGCGATTTATTCTTGCCGTGTGGGTTGTATCCGGTTGCCTTGCTGTATTCTTTTTTCTTGTGATGTTCGCATCTGAGCAGAGTGTTTTCTCTGGTGCTATTGGCCTTTCTTGTGGCGCAGCGGTTGCAATTTTTATACAACCGCCTGTACTTGCTTATAAATCTTGGCGATTCTGTAGAGCGAACAAATCTTAATTAGTACTGTTATCAGTAGCCAGAAGATCAAAAATGACTTTCGCTTTGACACCATATCCAGCGATTTTCATCGTTAGCTTAGGCTTGCTCATTGTGTCAACTTTTCGGTAGTAATCACGCGGCAGCCAACGGAATAATCGCCAAGCTCCGGGTTTCCTTGCTAAGCCGAAGATACTATAGACACTCACCCCTAGAGTCACCGTATTATAAAGAGCTAATCCACTTTTTGGGCTAAACCCCATAAATTGCGCGGTCTCCATTGCGCCATCAGCAAAAATTCCTTCCGATTTGGATTGTTCACCATAGCGAAGATGGCTTGCTTCTTTTGTTATACCGTTAATACCATCAACAAATAAAACTGCTCCTGCAAGAACTCCAACAGGGGTCATAGTGGACATCATAACCATCCCACCAAATAATGCTGCTCCAGATACCACTATATGGATTGCCGAAATCACGTATCCGACGATTTTATTGTTTTCCCTGACAAACTCGACCTTTGCATAAAGTTGGGCGGCTCTGGTTCTTAACAGGCGTTCTTGTTCTTGTAGATTATCTGTTTCAGCACGCAGATTTTTGATGCATGCAATGCATTCTTCATCGGTTTTGGCCCGTCGTGCAGTTTCAAATTCTTTATCTACAACCTGTTTTATCTCTTCGACAAACTTGATACGTGTAAGACCATCTTGCAAATAGAATGCTGACAGCCGGTTTGCTGTTTCGACGAGTTTCCGGGCCTCCAGATTCACCATGGTATCTGACCATGTTCTGTTCCAGCCCCTGTTAAGCAACGCAATATCCATTAAAGACTCCTTTCCAAAATGTGTCTGGTCATTTTACGTGCAATAAGGTCGAAGACAACAGGAAATACTTACACAACCCGCCCCCGTAGGTGTCCCGTCTCTTTATCCTCCCAGTTTACATCCTCCTGCTTAAAATATCCCCGGCTCTATTATAGATCCGCTGAGTGGATCGATTAGCCGCCTAATAATTTCACTGGATCTGCATGAAACATCCTGGTGTTATCACTGCGTTACACTACTTTGCTTGCGTTGCAATTTGCCTCGCTTTATTACAACAGGCGAAACGCTGTCTTCCTGTGCCTTTGCCGTAACACTGCTGACTTGCTGGCAACGGTTGAGCGGTTAACAGAACGGGGTGTAGTTGTTCAGTTCCACAAAGAGGATTTTAAGACCGGGAAGAACTCTCCAGCAGGTAATATGATGCTGACCGTACTGGCAGCAGTCGCGCAGATGGAACGTGAAACAATGCTGGAGCGCCAGCGTGAAGGTTACGAAGCAGCAAAAGCCGCAGGCAGGATCACCGGACGGGGCAAAGGTCGCTCTATTGATCGTGAAGCCATTAAAGCAGAACTCGCAGCAGGTAAAACCATTCCTGCAATCGCAGAAAGCCACAACGTCAGCACCAGAACAGTCATGAACATTAAGGCCGAAGCCTGAACAATTCTGCTTAAAAATAGGCTATAACATTGGCAACATAAATCTTTCAAGGAGATGAAAGGATGAGCACCAGAGCGGAGATAAAGGATGGTGCGCAGTTTGACGTTTTGCGAAGGGGTGTCGTTTATACTGAGGTGCTTGGCTGGGTTGACATGGGGCACGCTCGGGGTAGTGATATCATGGAGCTTAAAAGCCAGTTTATCGCGGGGGAGCTTAGCGGCAAACCTTCCTACATGGTGATGTATCGGCAGGACATGCACTTTGTGAAATTCAACTCACAATTCGGTGTAGGCAAGTTCTCTCGCTGGGAGATTAAACGTGGCCGGAGTACCGAAGATATTAACAGAATCATGCTGGCGATGATGATGAACACAGCAGCTCGATTTGAAGGCTTGCAAAGCCTGCGGGCTTTCTCCTGGTACACTGATAGTGGCTTTAGTGGTGAAGACTTGGTTTCTGATCTGTTCGGATTCCATCGAGCTATCATGCCAGGACGGTACGGATACCGCCTTAAACCTGTCAGTTATGATGCCGCCGTTCGTCGCTGGGATCATTACGGTGCTATTGGTTCCCATAAAAACCGTGGTTTCCGTCCGATTCTGTTCCCTGACCCGGAAGATCCGTGTGTGCGTCACCAGCCGTACACGGTGAACCTCCCGCATTTTATGACATGGCTGAAGCCGTGGGACGATTTCAGCTCTGGTAATGTCAAAGTTATTACAGACAATGGGACGTCACTTGGGTACACAGGGGTGAAGTGATAATGCGTAAATTCTTTAAATGGAGCATCCTGATATTAATTACGGGTGTTATCCTATGCTGGCTATTTGTCTATCTTGTTGCATCCGGTATCAATGAAGCTACCACATACACTGAAAATGATTTTTTCAATTATCACTCCCTGACTGATAAAGATATTGAGAAGGCTCCGCGTATATCGAATAATTATTACTTTGAATCACATCCCGGAGATGGATACGCCCCCTCAAACACAATCATTTTTAGGGGAGTATCTAACGTCGAGCCGATGAGGGCTTATTTGTCTAAGCTGGGCTATACCAAACAGAAAGGCGGTTCGAGGGAGGCGGAAATATGGACGAAGCCAGAGCAGATGAATAGTGCTCTCTTTTACCTGCACTTTGATGCTGCTACTGGCGAAGCAGAACTAACTAAGGAACTGAATAACTGAATGTCCGTAGTGGCACACTGAATTTGGCCACCTGAACTGAGGTGATATGCTCACCTCAGAACAACACAGGTGCTTCAATGAAAAGAAGAAATTTTAGTCCTGAATTCAAACGCGAATCCGCTCAGCTGGTTGTCGACCAAAATTACACCATCTCTGACGCTGCCAGGGCAATGGATGTTGGTCTTTCCACGATGACAAAATGGTTCAAACAACTGCGTGATGAGCATCAGGGCAAAACGCCAAAAGCCTCCCCGATAACGCCGGAATAAATCGAAATACGTGAGCTTGAGAAAAAGCTACAACGTATTGAAATGGAAAACGAAATTCTAAAAAGGCTACCGCGCTCTTGATGTCAAACTCCCTGAACAGTTCTCGATAATCGGGATACTCAGGACGCGTTATCCTGTGGTCACTCTCTGCCAGGTGTTCGGGGTTCATCGCAGCAGCTATAAATACTGGAAAAACCGTCCTGAAAAGCCCTGACGGCAGACGAGCTGTATTACGAAGTCAGGTACTTGAGCTGCATGGCATTAGCCGTGGTTCGGCCGGAACAAGAAGCATCGCCACAATGGCAACCCAGAGAGGCTACCAGATGGGGCGCTGGCAGGCTAATGAAAGAGCTGGGGCTGGTCAGTTGCCAGCAACCGACTCACCAGTATAAGCGTGGCGGTCATGAGCACGTTGCTATCCCGAATCATCTTGAGCGACAGTTCGCCGTAACGGAGCCCAACCAGGTGTGGTGCGGTGATGTGGCCTATATCTGGACAGGTAAACGCTGGGCGTACCTCGCCGTTGTACTCGACATGTTTGCAAGAAAACCAATGGGCTGGGCAATGTCGTTCTCACCGGACAGCAGACTCACCATGAAAGCGCTGGAAATGGCATGGGAAACGCGCGGTAAGCCCGTCGGGGTGAGGTTCCACAGTGACCTGGGTAGTCATTATACGAGCAGGCAGTTCCGGCAGTTACTGTGGCGATATCAGATTAAGCAGAGTATGAGCCGGTGTGGAAACTGCCGGGATAACAGTCCAATGGAGCGCTTCTTCAGGAGTCTGAAGAACGAATGGGTGTCGGTGACGGGTTACGTAAGCTTCAGCGATACAGCTCACGCAATAACGGACTATATCGTTGGATATTCGTGCTCAGACCGCACGAATATAATGGTGGGTTACCACCAAACGAATCGGAAAACCGATACTGGAAAAACTCTAACACTGTGGCCAGTTTTTGTTGACCACTACAACTGCACCGCTCACTGCTTCATCGCTGAACCAGCGAATAACGCTATAACCAGCATCGGCTATCTGCTGCTTCTGGTTTTCAACGTAACACGTTAAGTTGCACATTTCCTGTACCCTGGATACCCTGAGATTAATCCTAATAACTCAAGGGTGAGTATGGCTAGCGGGAAGAAAAAGAATCAAAAGGAATCGCCTGAAGAAGAGTTAGATCGCCTGCTGGATGAGCTTGAACTCACACCGGAGCAACGGGAGTTTATCGAATCCATGCGAGAGGATAAGAGCGATCCCAGTAGTGAGTAACGCTTGTCTTAAGCCGAACGAGTACAAACGGCATTGTAAGAAATTCCTCACCCGGTGCATGCAGAATCACGGTGCCTTTGTTCCGGCTGTCGCTGGAGTGTCATAAATATAATTACGCGCGCGCATAATTTAAAATTAAACCCTCTTTCTTTTTACGTAATCAATCGCCCCTGTTATATCTGTCGGCAAATTTTTTATTTCCCGGATCGCAGATGAAAACACGACTCCTCCTGTGCGCTGGCTTATTAGCTGCCTCCAGTGCCCATGCCAGCGCCCTCTATTTTTATGAAGCTGGCACCGAAGATACCGCGCTTGCCGGAGCAGGGCAGGCGGCTCGTGCGCAGGATGCCTCTACAATTATGACCAACCCGGCTGGCATGACGTCCTTACCGGATCATATGGTCACCGGTGGGTTACAGGTTATGGATGGCTCCATCGACAACCAGCTGGATAACGATGCCCATCAAAGCCCCGGCGATGTGATGAAAACCATCCCGAATGCCAGCGCCTTTTATAGCCAGAAGGTGACCGATAATCTTTATGCCGGGGTCGGGCTTTACGGTAATTACGGCCTGGGGATCGACTACGGCAGCTGGGCGGGCGACAGGCTGATTAAAAAGAGTACCATGGTAGCCATGACGCTCAGCCCCTCGCTGGCCTATAAACTTAACGACCGTCTTTCGATTGGCGCGTCCGCCAACGTTAACTACGGTTACTTCTCGCTGACTCGCAGCGTTAACGATGATGACTACCGGCGACGCGATGAAGACCTGGCCATGAGCTATCGGCTTGGGCTGCTGATGCAGCTAACTGACCAGACCCGAGCCGGTATTACCTGGAACAGCGAAACGGACTACAGCTTCAATATTGACGGCAACGCGCGTGTTCAGAACGGCACCTACGACCTGCCGGTGTCAGCACAAATCAGCGCGCCGCAGCAAATTATGCTCAGCCTTGTGCATGACATTAACCCGCAGTGGTCGGTTATGGGCGATCTCGGCTGGCAGGACTGGAGCCAGTTCGGCGCGCCGCAAATCGTCGTCGGGGACCAGCAGCTGAACAACGTCAGCCGCCTGAAGGACACGTGGCACGGTGCGGTGGGCGTGCAGTATCGTCCAACGCCTCAGTGGCGACTGAATGCCGGTGTGGCGTTCGACAGCTCGCCGTATGAAAGCCAGAGCGATGTGGCCTTAACCTTACCTACCGGCGATGAGTGGCGATTTGGTACGGGAGCCCAGTATCAGATCACCCCGGCCAGCAATATTGGTATTGCCGTGTCGTATCTTCATATGCAGTCGTCGCATGTGAAATCGCCGGTGGCGTTTGCCGGAAGTTACGACCATCCTTATCTTTGGTTTGCCAGCGTCAACTACAGCTATCAGTTTTGATCGGCTAACCGCTTAAAATATATGGTCTATAATGGCAGATACTGAATGTCAGAAGGTTGTACCATGCATATTTTACCGCCTGTTCGACCCGAAAAATCCATCGAACGACTGACCGCTATCCTTGAGCCGATAGCGGAGAAAGTGCACGTTGTTCCACGTAAGCGACTCACCTGGTTACGGAAGGGGAAACAGCAGATGTACCTCTTTCTGGAAGGGGAGCTGTCCCTGCTGCGGACATCGGATGGACTGTTGGTCGTGACCGTTTACGAGCCGCATTTGTTTGGTATTGCTGAGATGATCCAGCCTACGCAAGGCCATTTTCTCCGTGCGGAAAGGGAGTCGACCATTTTACGTCTCGATGCGGACAAGGCGGCCGAGTTATTCCGTGCCGAGGGCGTCTGGGAGGATGTCGCAGCGCTGCTCTCATACCATACGGCCTATTTGATATTCCGTGATGCGCAGGTACTCCAGCA
>NZ_JABMCU010000212.1:0-7479 GCF_013179605.1 Enterobacter sp. CM29
ATATGGACCAGTTCACCTTCGCCGAGCGCGCCACCGACTGGCGCGGCAATAATAACATTGCGGACAGCATTTTCCGCCAGATGACCCACGAGCCACATCCCGTCCCCTCTTACATTGTCATGAGCGCGGGCACGGGCGGAACCTCCGCCACCATCGGACGTTATATCCGCTGTCAGGGTTATGATACGCAGCTGATGGTGGTTGACCCTCAGAACTCGGTGTTCCTTGATTACTGGCAATCTCGCGATGCCAGCCTGCGCAGCCCTGTGGGGAGCAAGATCGAAGGAATTGGTCGCCCGCGCGTCGAACCCTCGTTCATTCCGGACGTTGTGGATGAGATGCTCCGCGTGCCGGACGCCGCCAGCGTCGCGACGGCGCACTGGCTGGAGACACAGCTTGGCCGTAAGGTCGGAGCCTCTACCGGCACCAATATGTGGGGGGCGCTACAACTGGCCGCGAGAATGCGTGAAGAAGGCCTTAGCGGCTCTGTCGTCACGCTGCTGTGCGACAGCGGGGAACGCTACCTGGACACCTATTACAACGCAGAATGGGTACAGGCCAATATTGGCGATGTTGAACCGTGGAAAGCGCAGATTTCGCATCTGGTGAAATAAAAAAAAGCCAGGCTTTAGCCTGGCTTGCTGGAAGGATCTCGCTATTCGGGGGAATATGGGAGGTTATTTTTGTCCAGCCAATGCGTCAAAAAATGGGACACCGCTTCGTTACGACAGTGTCCGATAACCGGTAAATGCGGGAGCGCGGCGATAAGTTGCGGCATCGCGTTCCCCATAATCAGACCACGGCCTACGCTGCTCAGCATCTCGTGGTCGTTCATGGCGTCACCAAAGGCCATACAGTCCTGCATCGTCAGCCCCAGACGATCGCTCAGCACCGCCAGCGCAGATCCTTTGTTACAGCCCACCGGCAGCACTTCAAGACAGTCCACCGCCGAGAAGGTCAGGTGCGCCCGGTCGCCCAGCGCCTCGTTAAGCTGAATACGCAGGCGGCAGAGATCGTCGTGATCGCCGCAGAAGCAGATCTTGGTTACCTTGTGTGCCGGAATGCGGCGCAAATCGATGAGCTGATATTTAAAGCCACTGTAAACGTGAGCGTGCAGCAAGGCCGGGATCTCACGCCCGGTAAACCAGCCTTCATCGTTAAAAACATGCACGCTGGCCTGCGTATCCCAGGTGCTGTGCAGGACGATGTCCGCCACTTCCGGATCCAGATCCTGACGGTGCAGCACATCGCCCTCGACGGAGTGAATGCGCGTCCCGTTGCCGGTGATCAGGAACGCATCGAGGGCAAATGTTCCCAGCAGATGGCGCATCTCCAGCACATGACGACCAGTGGCAAACGTCAGGGTGACTTCACGCTCGCGCAGGCGCTTAAGTGTGTTCAGGGTTTTCTCCCCTAAACGGTGATCCGGCATTAACAGCGTGCCGTCCATATCAAATGCAGCGAGCCGAGCCATAATTACTCCCGAAATGTGATGCGGTTAACTTGTGCATCAGTATTACGTGAGATATACGGAAGTAATAGTGAATAGATGATAATTATTGTTCCGGGTTTTTCATGCGCCAGCTTAACCGTCTTAACCAGTATCAGCGTCTGTGGCACCCCTCCGCCGGCGCAACGCAGCAGGTGACCATCAGTGAACTTGCCAGCCGCTGCTTTTGCAGCGAGCGACATGTACGCACCCTGCTGCGCCAGGCGCAGGAGGCGGGCTGGCTAAGCTGGCACGCCCGCTCCGGACGAGGAAAGCGTGGGGAATTACGCTTTCACGTCACCCCGGATTCGTTGCGTAATACGATGATGGAAGAGGCCCTGAAAAGTGGACAGCAGCACAACGCGCTGGAGCTGGCCCAGCTCGCGCCTGAAGATTTGCGATCGCTGCTGCATCCGTTTATGGGCGGGCAATGGCAGAACGATACGCCGACGCTGCGTATTCCCTACTATCGTTCGCTGGAGCCGCTTCAGCCGGGGTTTCTCCCTGGCCGGGCGGAGCAGCATCTGGCGGGACAGGTATTCTCTGGTTTGACGCGTTTTAATGGTAACAGCAGTGAACCCACGGGCGATCTGGCGCATCACTGGGAAGTCTCTGCTGACGGCCTGCGTTGGCATTTCTACATACGCTCCACCCTGCACTGGCATAACGGCGATAAAATAGAGACGGCACAGCTCAGGCAAAGCCTGACGGCGCTGCTATCGCAGCCCGGCATGGACACGCTTTTCCGCAGCGTCTTACGTATCGAAACCACGCATCCGCAAAGCCTGACGTTTATTCTGCATCAACCTGACTATTGGCTGGCGCACAGGCTGGCAACCTACTGTAGCCGTCTGGCGCATCCTGATTACCCCGTGGTGGGCAGCGGTCCCTTTCGGCTGAGCGTTTTTGAGCCTGAACTGGTGCGTCTGGAAAGCCACGAGCAGTATCATCTTGGCCATCCGTTGCTTAAGGCTATCGAGTACTGGATCACGCCCCAGCTTTTTGACTACAGTCTGGGCACCAGCTGTCGCCACCCGGTGCAAATCGCCATTGGCGAGGCCGACGAGCTGGCCAGCCTGCGGCTGGTGAGTAACAGCACCAGTCTGGGCTTCTGCTACCTCACGCTGAAACAAAGTCCGCGTCTGAGCGAACTTCAGGCAAAGCGGCTGATTAATATCATTCATCTCTCAACGCTGCTTCACACGCTTCCCCTGAACGAAGGGCTCATCACTCCTACCGAAGAACTGCTTCCCGGCTGGGCGATCCCCCAGTGGACTGATTTAACCGACGTTGTGCTGCCAGAGGCATTGACGCTTGTCTACCACCTGCCGGTTGAGCTTCACACCATGGCCAGCCAGTTAAAAGCATACCTTGCGCGGCAGGGGTGTGAACTGACCGTCATCTTTCACGACGCCAAGACGTGGGACGGTTGCCAGCAGCTTGCCGATGCAGACATCATGATGGGAGACAGACTGATTGGCGAAGCGCCAGCGTATACCCTTGAGCAATGGCTCCGCTGCGATGCGCTCTGGCCGCATCTGCTGAGCGCACCGGCATACGCCCATTTGCAGGCCACGCTGGATGCGGTGCAGACGCAGGCCGACGAACGTGACCGACACGCAGGACTTCAGGCTATCTTCAGCCGATTAATGGAGACAGCCGTCCTGACACCGCTCTTTAACTACCAGTATCAAATCAGCGCGCCTCCGGGGGTCAACGGCATACGCCTTAACACTCGCGGCTGGTTTGACTTCACCGAAGCCTGGCTTCCTCCACCAAACGCGTGAAGAAGCTGGTCGCCGCTTTAGCCAGGCGTTAACATGACGCTTTTACCGTAACTGTCGAGATGATCTATGAAACGTGCCGTCGTCGTGTTCAGCGGAGGACAAGATTCCACAACCTGCCTGATTCAGGCACTTCACCAGTATGATGAAGTGCATTGCGTCACTTTTGATTATGGTCAGCGTCATCGCGCTGAAATCGATGTCGCTCGTGAACTGGCCCTCAAACTGGGCGCCCGCGCTCATAAAGTGCTGGACGTGACGCTGTTAAATGAACTGGCCGTCAGCAGCCTCACCCGCGACAGCATTCCGGTTCCTGATTACGAACCGGATGCCAGCGGCATTCCGAATACCTTCGTACCTGGGCGTAATATTCTCTTCCTGACCCTGACGGCAATCTATGCCTACCAGGTGAAAGCCGAAGCGGTGATCACGGGCGTGTGTGAGACCGACTTCTCTGGCTACCCGGACTGTCGGGATGAATTCGTGAAAGCACTCAATCACGCCGTCGATCTGGGTATGGCAAAAGAGACCCGCTTCGAAACGCCGCTGATGTGGCTGGATAAAGCCGAAACCTGGGCGCTGGCCGACTACTGGGGCAAGCTGGATATCGTTCGCAACGAGACCCTGACCTGCTACAACGGCATTAAAGGGGACGGCTGCGGGCAGTGTGCCGCCTGTAACCTGCGCGCGAACGGTCTGAATCATTATCTTGCGGATAAAGCGGGCGTGATGGCCGCGATGCAGAAAAAGACCGGTCTGAAATAAGGGCGACCTGACCGTGCTGTCGAACGGTAAGTGGCGACAGCACGGTTATCCCTGAACATTTTTTACGCGATCATCAGCTCCAGCTTTTCGCGCAACTCCCCTTCCAGCGGCAACGCTTTCTGGGTTTTGAGATCGATACAGACAAAGGTGATCAGCGCATCGGCCACCACCTGCCCTTCTGGCTCAAGCGTGACGACCTGGCTCAATACACCACTTTTGCCATTCAGTTGTTGGACCTCACTGGTCACGGTGAGCACATCCCCAAGCACAGCCGGGCGGCGGTAGTTAATGTTGATGTTGACGACCACAAACGCGATGTTGTGTGCGGTCAGCCACTGGAAGCTTTCGCTGTTCTCCAGGCCATCCCAGCGCGCCTCTTCAAGAAATTCAAGGTAGCGGGCGTTATTGACGTGCTGGTAAACATCGAGGTGATAACCACGGACTTTGATTTGTGTCTGCATAGCGCAATAGCCTTTCGTTGTTATAGGTTCAGAGGTCATAACTGGTATGACCTCTTTATCCTGGCAAATTTTTGCCGCAGTGCAAGTGATTACGCGATTACAGCGTCAGGTGTGCGAGATTGCGCTCAACCAGCGCGCTGCCCATACCCGGCACCTGCTTGAGATCGTCAAGGGTTTTGAAAGGACCGTACTCCTCGCGGTAGCTAACAATGGCCTGGGCTTTTTTAAGTCCCACACCGTTCATCACGCGCGCGAGCTCTTCTGCCGATGCCGAATTGATGCTGACTCGCGTACCGTCATCCTCTGCACTTTTACCGGCATCAGTCGCTTTTGATTGCGTATAAGCCTGCGCAGCTGAGTCTGTTTTGGTCTGTGCAGCCTGCGCTTTAGCCGAGGGCGACGCCGCCAGCGCGCCCGCACTCATCCCGGAAGTGGCAATAGCCAGTGTAATTAACAGTGCTTTGATTCCACATTTCATGCTGTTTTCTCCTTGTTTGTTGACAGCCACGCCACGATAGCCGTACGAGAAAACAGGGACAAACAGCAGATTGCAGAAATGGAAAAGGCCGCGAAAGCGGCCTTTAGTTTTTGCAGAGCGTTACGAAAATCTGCGAGCAGGTACGTAATTATTGCTCCTGGGTCACCACATCACCCAGCTTGATTTTGGCTTCTTTACGCAGGTTGCTCATCATCGCTTCGAAAGCAATCTGGGCATTATTCTGGGTAATTCCCTGAACCATGGCCTTCTTCTGCGCGTCTGGCAGCGTGCCGGCTTTGACTTCATCCAGCGCCAGAATCACCACGTTACCCTGCATATCGGTCGTGGTGCCAAAGACAGGTTTGTCTTTCGCCGGCAGGCTCAGACCAAACGCCGCCTGGCTGACAGGATCCTGACCGGTACGGCTCAGCGTTTTGGCTTCGCCAAAGTTCAGGCCAGCCGCTTTCAGTGCATCGTTCTTACCGGCTTTCAGATCGGCCAGAATTTTCTCTGCATCCAGTTTTGCCTGCTGTGCCGCTTTGTTGTGTTTGACCAGCGCCACCACCTGATCTTTCACTTCCGCCAGGGGCTTCACTGCCTCGGCTTTGTGCTCGCTGACGCGCAGTACGAACGCACGGTCACCGTCAACGGTAATGATGTCTGAGTTGCTGCCCGGCGTACCGTTCTCACCTACCAGACCACCATTGAAAATGGCATCTGAAACCGGTTTGAAGTTCAGTTCTTCCGGCAGATTTTCATGGCTGAACCAGCCCGTCTCAACCGCTTTCACGCCAGCAGCCTGCTCAGCGCCCGCCAGTGATTCGTTGTCGTTGCTTGCGGCATCGCTCACTTTCTGTTGCAGAGCATAGAAGGCGTCCAGCGCTTTCTCCTGCTTCACTTTCGCAGCGATATCATCACGAACGTCAGCCAGCGGCTTGGTTTTCGCCGCCACGACATCGTCCAGACGCGCCACCAGGAAGCCAACGGAGGATTTGATTACACCAGACAGTTGGCCTTTCTCTTTAAGACCCGCATTTTTCAGCTCGTCCGGGGTAGTGGAATCTTCCAGCCAGCCCATATCACCGCCGTTTTTGGCAGAAATAATGTCGGTGGATTTTGCTTTCGCCACGGTCGCGAAATCAGCGCCTTTGTTCAGCTCGTCCAGCACGGCTTTTGCTTCTGCTTCCGTTTTGGTCTGGATCACGCTGTAACGGTTACGCTGCGGCTGAGTGAACTGATCCTGATGCTGGTCGTAATAAGACTGGATCTCGGCGTCAGTCGCGTTTTTCTGCATCGCGGCAGCATCCAGCTTGATATAGCTTACGCGGAACTGTTCAGGAGAGATGAAGTTGTTCTTGTTTTGCTCGTAGTAAGCGTTAACTTCAGCGTCGCTAACCTGCTGTTTCGCCGCCAGTGCATTGACATCAATCGTCGCTTCACGCACCACGCGTTGCTGCGCTACCAGTGCTGCCAGCGCTTCAGTTTCGCCTTTCAGCATGAAATCGGTGCCCACCACCGCGTTGATCAGCTGTTGCGTGGTCAACTGGTTACGCAGCGCCTGTGCGTACTGGTCAGCCGTCATCCCCATCTGGTTAACAATGCTGTTGTAACGCGCGTTGTCGAACTTCCCATTAGACTGGAAAGCCTGCGTCGAGAAGATGGCTTTTTTAACCTGCTCATCGCTGATGCCCAGACCGAGGCTTTTCGCGTACTGGTCCAGCAGCGCTTCGTCGATAAGGCGGTTCAGCGTCTGCTGACGCAGGTTTTTCATATAGCCTTCGTTGGCTGCAAGTTCAGAGTATTGGTCGCCCAGCTGTTGCTGCATGCGGTTACGTTCACCAGCAAAAGCGTTCTCGAACTGCCCACGGCTAATTTCCTGGCCATTCACTTTTGCGGCGTAGTTCGCGCCACCGCCGATGAGGTAACTACTCACACCGGTCAATATGAACGACACGATAATGATACCGAAAATAATCTTGAGCACGAGACTGTTAGCAGCCGTGCGTAAGCTGTCCATCATGGTGTAACAACACTCCGCTGTAGGTGACTGGTTACCTGACGCTGACGGAAAATCCTGACCGTCGCGCGTAAAGGCGTATTGTGACAAGAAAACAGGGCAATTGTCAGCCCACAACTCGCATAAACTCGCACAAATCAGGTCTGGACAAACAAAAAAGGCACATCAAACGATGCGCCCTTGTACTTTTCAGCTTCCCTGGAGCGGGAAAGCAATCAATTTACTGCGTCTTTCAGCGCCTTACCTGCACGGAAACCCGGCACTTTAGCGGCAGCAATGGTGATCTCTTTACCGGTCTGCGGGTTGCGGCCAGTACGGGCAGCACGCTCTTTAACCGCAAAAGTACCGAAGCCTACCAGTGCAACGTCGTCCCCAGCTTGCAGAGATTCAGTAACAGAAGCAATTAAAGCATCTAAAGCACGTCCAGCTGCAGCTTTAGAAATATCAGCACCCGCAGCAATTTTGTCAATCAGTTGAGATTTATT
>NZ_JABMCU010000213.1:0-7389 GCF_013179605.1 Enterobacter sp. CM29
CACCTGATGGTCGTCCTGATGATCATCGCCGCGATTATTGGTGATGCGGTCAACTACACTATCGGGCGGGTGTTTGGCGAGCGGTTGTTCAGTAATCCGGACTCGAAGATTTTCCGCCGCAGTTATTTAGATAAGACCCATGCGTTCTATGAGCGCCATGGCGGTAAAACCATTATCCTTGCCCGTTTTGTGCCTATTGTGCGCACATTTGCACCGTTTGTAGCGGGAATGGGTCACATGTCCTATCGTCATTTTGCCATGTACAACGTGGTGGGCGCGCTGCTGTGGGTACTGCTGTTTACCTATGCGGGCTACCTGTTTGGCGATCTGCCGGTGGTTCAGGAAAACCTTAAGTTACTGATTGTAGCGATTATTGTGCTTTCCGTTCTGCCGGGTGTGATCGAAATTATTCGTCACAAACGCGCGGCGGCAAAACAAGCGAAGTAAATGCACGCTGGCGGTTCGACCACTTTTTTATCCAAAGTTTCGGGCTGTTATGTTTTAATGTGCAACATTCATGGTCTGTTGGAGGCAAAAATGGCATTATTCGCCTCTTACAGCAAAACTGGCATACGACCAGGTTCAGGCAGAAAGGTTATCAATGAGCTGGATTGAACGAATTAAAAGCAACATTACCCCAACGCGTAAAGCGAGCATTCCTGAAGGGGTATGGACGAAGTGTGATAGCTGCGGCCAGGTTCTGTATCGCGCAGAGCTGGAACGCAATCTTGAGGTGTGTCCGAAGTGTGACCACCATATGCGTATGTCGGCGCGCAACCGCCTGCATAGCCTGCTGGACGAAGGTTCTCTGGTAGAACTGGGCAGCGAACTGGAGCCAAAAGATGTGCTTAAGTTCCGCGACTCCAAAAAATACAAAGATCGTCTGGCCTCTGCACAGAAAGAGACCGGCGAGAAAGACGCGCTGATCGTCATGAAAGGCACCCTGCATGAGATGCCGGTGGTTGCCGCCGCGTTTGAGTTCGCCTTTATGGGCGGCTCAATGGGCTCTGTGGTTGGTGCGCGTTTCGTGCGTGCCGTTGAGCAGGCGCTGGAAGACAACTGCCCGCTGATCTGCTTCTCCGCCTCCGGTGGCGCACGAATGCAGGAAGCGCTGATGTCCCTGATGCAGATGGCGAAAACCTCTGCCGCGCTGGCGAAAATGCAGGAGCGCGGTCTGCCGTACATCTCGGTACTGACCGACCCAACCATGGGCGGCGTTTCTGCAAGCTTCGCGATGCTGGGCGACCTGAACATCGCTGAGCCAAAAGCGCTGATCGGCTTTGCCGGTCCTCGCGTTATCGAGCAGACCGTACGTGAGAAACTGCCGCCGGGCTTCCAGCGCAGTGAGTTCCTCATTGAGAAGGGTGCTATCGACATGATCGTCCGCCGCCCGGAGATGCGCCTCAAACTGGCAAGCGTCCTGGCGAAGCTGATGAATCTGCCGTCGCCGAGCCCGGACGAGCCGCGCGAAGGCGTGGTGGTACCGGATCAGGAACCCGAGGCCTGATAACTGAAAAGGGCAGGGCCAAATGGCGCTGCCCTTTTGCTTTCTAAACCGTTAATGACAACCGGGCATCATGGAAAATAAAAGCATTCCTCAAGCCACGTCGCCCCTGGCCGCGTGGCTTTCTTATCTGGAAAACCTGCACAGTAAAACTATCGACATGGGCCTTGAGCGCGTAAGCCAGGTTGCCGCGCGCCTTGACGTGCTGAAACCTGCGCCTTTCGTGTTTACCGTGGCCGGCACTAACGGTAAAGGCACCACCTGCCGCACGCTGGAATCTGTCCTGATGGCAGCCGGTTATAAGGTAGGCGTTTACAGCTCGCCGCATCTGGTGCGCTACACCGAGCGGGTGCGGGTGCAAAACACCGAGCTGGCCGAATCGGCCCATACGGCGTCGTTTGCCGCTATCGAAGCCGCGCGCGGCGATACCTCATTAACCTATTTCGAATACGGCACCCTGTCGGCGCTGTGGCTGTTTAAGCAGGCGCAACTGGACGTGGTGATCCTGGAAGTGGGGCTGGGCGGGCGTCTGGATGCCACAAATATGGTAGATGCGGATGTCGCCGTCGTCACCAGCATCGCGCTGGATCACACCGACTGGCTGGGGCCCGACCGCGAAAGCATTGGCCGTGAGAAGGCCGGTATTTTCCGGGCCGATAAGCCTGCCGTGGTTGGCGAACCGGACATGCCACATACCATCGCTGAAGTGGCGAAAGAGAAGGGTGCTCGACTGCTGCGTCGCGGCGTGGACTGGCAGTATGAGGTGCAGGACAACGGCTGGCGCTTCAGCGACGCGCAGGGCGTGCTGGAGAATCTGCCGCTGCCGCAGGTGCCACAGCCTAACGCGGCGACTGCGCTGGCAGCCCTGCGCGCCAGCGGGTTAACGGTGAGCGAGCAGGCAATCCGCGATGGCATTCAGAACGCACTGCTGCCGGGACGTTTTCAGATTGTGAGTGAGTCACCGCGTCTGATTCTGGATGTTGCACATAACCCGCATGCGGCGGCGTACCTCGCAGGACGTCTCAAATCGTTACCAAAAACCGGGCGCGTGCTGGCGGTTATCGGTATGCTTCATGATAAAGATATCGGCGGCACGCTGGCCTGCATGGAGAGTGTGGTCGATAGCTGGTATTGTGCTCCTCTGGAAGGGCCGCGCGGCGCGACTGCTGAGCAGTTGATGGAACATCTCGGCAAAGGCGAAATCTACAGCAGTGTGGTTTCGGCCTGGCGTGCCGCGATGGCGGAGGCTAAACCAGAAGATACCGTGCTGGTGTGTGGGTCATTCCACACGGTGGCACATGTCATGGAAGTGATGGACGCGGGGAGAACCGGTGGCGAGTAAGTTTCAGAACCGTTTAACAGGAACCATTGTGCTGGTCGCGCTCGGGGTGATTATTCTCCCGGGATTGCTCGACGGGCAGAAAAAGCATTACCAGGATGAATTTGCGGCCATTCCGCTGGTACCCAAACCGGGCGATCGCGACGAGCCCGATATGCTGCCAGCGGCAACGCAGGCGCTGCCAGCCCAGCCGCCTGAAGGCGCAGCGGAAGAGGTGCGCGCAGGTGATGCAGCCGCGCCGTCTCTTGACCCGTCGCGTCTGGCGACGAACAATAACATCGAGATTGATCCGGTGCCGGTAGAACAGCCTAAGCCTGTTGAGAAGCCGAAACCGGTGGAGAAGCCGCAGCCGAAACCGCAGCGGGATAAAGCGGCCGAGCAACTGGCAGCCGCTTCAGAAACGCCACCGCCGGCGAAACAGGACGCGGCCCCTACCGGCAAAGCCTATGTCGTTCAGCTCGGTGCATTGAAAAATGCAGATAAGGTCAATGAGATTGTGAGTAAACTGCGCGGCGCGGGATACCGTGTTTATACTTCACCCACCACGCCGGTACAGGGTAAAATTACCCGTATCCTCGTGGGGCCGGATGCGTCTAAAGATAAGCTCAAAGGTTCGCTTGGCGAGCTGAAGCAGATCTCCGGGCTGAGCGGTGTGGTGATGAACTACAGCGCGAACTGATAAGGCTCCCCTCACCCCGGCCCTCTCCCCAAAGGGGAGAGGGTGCAAATAATTCCCTCTCCCCTTTGGGGAGAGGGTTAGGGTGAGGGGGAGAAAGCAGACGTCCACAGAGACGTCAGGCGGAGGGGCGTTGAGCATTTTTTCAGCGCCTTTTTTATTTACGCGTGGGAAGGAAATCCCTACGCAAACGTTTTCTTTTTCTGTTAGAATTCGCCCCGAACTGGATGACAGGGCGTTTAATCGTGGGACACATATGGTCTGGATTGATTACGCCATCATTGCGGTGATTGGTTTTTCCTGTCTGGTTAGCCTGATCCGTGGCTTTGTTCGTGAAGCGTTATCGCTGGTAACCTGGGGTTGTGCTTTCTTTGTTGCCAGTCATTACTACACTTACCTGTCTGTCTGGTTCACGGGCTTTGAAGATGAACTGGTCCAAAACGGAATCGCCATCGCGGTGCTGTTTATCGCGACGCTGATTGTCGGCGCTATCGTCAATTACGTGATAGGTCAGCTGGTCGAGAAAACCGGTCTGTCAGGAACGGACAGGGTGCTCGGCATCTGTTTCGGCGCGTTGCGAGGCGTACTGATTGTGGCCGCGATCCTGTTCTTCCTGGATACCTTTACCGGGTTCTCCAAAAGTGAAGACTGGCAAAAATCGCAGCTCATTCCGGAGTTCAGCTTCATCATCAGATGGTTCTTTGACTATCTGCAAAGCTCGTCGAGTTTCTTGCCCAGGGCATAAACCCTGAGATGTGGCTTAACGAGGAAAAGACGAATGTGCGGTATTGTCGGTATCGCCGGTTTCATGCCGGTAAACCAGTCGATTTATGACGCGTTAACGGTGCTTCAGCACCGTGGGCAGGATGCTGCGGGTATCATCACCATTGATGCAAACAACTGCTTCCGTTTACGCAAGGCGAACGGCCTGGTAAACGATGTGTTTGAAGCCCGCCATATGCAGCGTCTGCAAGGTAATATGGGGATCGGTCACGTTCGTTATCCTACTGCTGGCAGTTCCAGCGCCTCTGAGGCTCAGCCTTTTTACGTTAACTCCCCGTATGGCATCACGCTTGCCCACAATGGCAATCTGACTAATGCCCACGAGCTGCGTAAAAAGCTGTTTGAAGAGAAACGTCGCCACATTAATACCACCTCTGATTCTGAAATCCTGCTCAATATCTTTGCCAGCGAGCTGGATAACTTCCGCCATTATCCGCTGGAAGCAGACAACATTTTTGCCGCCGTTGCCGCGACTAATCGCCAGATCCGTGGCGCGTACGCTTGCGTGGCGATGATTATCGGTCACGGCATGGTGGCCTTCCGCGATCCAAATGGCATTCGCCCGCTGGTGCTCGGCAAACGTGACCTCGGCGATGGCCGTTCCGAGTACATGGTTGCCTCCGAAAGCGTGGCGCTGGACACGCTGGGCTTCGAATTCCTGCGTGATGTCGCGCCAGGCGAAGCGGTCTACATCACCGAGAAGGGCCAGCTGTTTACCCGCCAGTGCGCCGACAATCCGGTGAGCAACCCGTGCCTGTTCGAATACGTTTACTTCGCGCGTCCGGACTCGTTCATCGACAAAATTTCCGTTTACAGCGCGCGCGTCAACATGGGGACGAAGCTGGGCGAGAAGATTGCCCGCGAGTGGGACGATCTCGACATCGACGTCGTGATCCCAATCCCTGAAACCTCCTGTGATATCGCGCTGGAAATTGCCCGTATTCTGGACAAGCCGTACCGTCAGGGCTTCGTGAAAAACCGCTACGTTGGCCGCACCTTTATCATGCCGGGCCAGCAGCTGCGTCGTAAGTCCGTACGTCGTAAGCTGAACGCTAACCGTGCCGAGTTCCGCGACAAGAACGTGCTGCTGGTGGACGACTCCATTGTGCGCGGCACGACGTCTGAGCAGATCATCGAGATGGCGCGTGAGGCCGGGGCGAAGAAAGTATATCTCGCCTCCGCAGCGCCGGAAATTCGCTTCCCGAACGTGTATGGCATTGATATGCCAACCGCTAATGAGCTGATTGCGCATGGCCGAGAAGTGGATGAGATTCGCCAGATCATCGGGGCCGACGGCCTGATTTTCCAGGATCTGAACGATCTGATCGATGCGGTGCGCACCGAGAACCCGGATATTCAGCAGTTCGAATGCTCGGTATTCAATGGGATCTACGTGACAAAAGACGTAGACCAGCAGTATCTCGACTACCTTGATTCTCTGCGTAACGACGATGCGAAAGCCGTCCAGCTGCAAAACGATCTCGAAAGCTTAGAGATGCACAACGAAGGTTGATGCTCCGGCAAGTGAGGGGGCTCGCCCTCACTTGCAACTCCCCGTAAAATCCTGCACAGTCAGCCCTGAAATCAGCAAGGGCAAAAATCATGAAACGACTCATTGTAGGGATCAGCGGTGCCAGCGGCGCGATTTATGGCGTCCGGCTGTTACAGGTGCTGCGTGACGTTGCAGGCGTAGAAACTCATCTGGTGATGAGCCAGGCGGCGCGTCAGACCCTCTCTCTTGAAACCGATCTCTCTCTGCGCGACGTTCAGGCCCTGGCTGATGTTGTCCACGATGCCCGCGATATCGCCGCCAGCATCTCTTCGGGCTCGTTTAAAACGGCCGGCATGGTTATTTTGCCCTGTTCGATTAAAACCCTCTCCGGTATCGTAAACAGCTATACCGACACGCTGGTGACGCGTGCGGCGGACGTGGTGCTGAAAGAGCGTCGTCCTCTGGTGCTCTGCGTGCGGGAAACGCCGCTGCACCTGGGACATCTGCGTTTAATGACGCAGGCAGCCGAACTGGGAGCTGTGATAATGCCGCCGGTCCCCGCGTTCTATCATCGTCCACAAACGCTGGACGATGTCATCAACCAGACCGTTAACCGCGTGCTGGATCAGTTCGATATAGACCTGCCGGAAGATCTCTTTACCCGCTGGCAGGGGGCGTGAAGCTGTGCACAAGCAAGGTGCATGAAATGACTGTTTGCCCTGTTTCAGGGCAAAACTGCAACCGCGATCATATCCTCGACATTTAATTCGCTTTTTCCCTTTTTCTCTTTCCGGTTCGTTCGGCAGACCTGCTATCTTTCACCATTAAGGCAGTATCGCAACGTTTTATTAACATATTTAACGTCGTAGTTTTAACCCGACGACAATGTGGCATAAGACCTGCAAGAGCAGCCTGCAACACAACACACAACATAAACCATAATAAAATCACGGTTCTTGAGGGTAAATGTATGAAGAAGACGGTTCTGGCTCTGTCTTTGCTCGTGGGCTTGAGTGCAGCAGCAAGTAGCTATGCAGCGCTACCACAGACAGTTCGTATCGGTACAGACGCAACCTACGCGCCATTCTCCTCCAAGGATGCGAAAGGCGACTTCGTGGGGTTTGATATCGATCTGGGAAATGAGATGTGCAAACGCATGGAAGTGAAATGCACATGGGTGGGCAGTGACTTTGACGCGCTGATCCCGTCGCTGAAAGCCAAGAAAATTGATGCCATTATCTCTTCTCTCTCCATCACGGAAAAACGTCAGCAGGAGATCGCCTTCTCAGAGAAGCTCTACGCTGCCGACTCACGTTTGATTGCCGCGAAAGGCTCGCCAATCCAGCCGACCATCGACTCGCTGAAAGGCAAACATGTTGGCGTGCTTCAGGGCTCGACCCAGGAAGGTTACGCCAATGCTAACTGGCGCGAGAAAGGCGTCGATGTGGTCGCTTACCAGAACCAGGATCTGATCTACTCTGACCTGGCGGCAGGCCGTCTGGATGCCGCGTTTCAGGATGAAGTCGCCGCGAGCGAAGGCTTCCTGAAACAGCCTGCGGGTAAAGAGTACGCCTTTGCCGGCCCGTCGGTGAAAG
>NZ_JABMCU010000214.1:0-7384 GCF_013179605.1 Enterobacter sp. CM29
GCATTGACGGGACAGACGCCCGCGCATGGCGCGTCTTCACAGTGGTGACAGAGCTGCGGGGCAGACTCTTTCTCATTACGCATGACGCGCAGGCGCGGCATGGACTGTAGCCCGTGCAGGCGGTGCGTTTCCGAGCACGCCGCCTCACAGGTTCGACAGCCAATACAGACCGTCGAGTCAGCAATTACAAAACGGTTCACCGGGTCATCCTCTGGTGATGGTCATTTTTGACGAAAAAAAACTGTCTTATCGACACTTCTCGACACTCGCTTTTCAGGCCACGTTCGCGGAGGATTTTCCGTCGATCAGCTGTTTCAGGTTGATCGGCTGATCGTGCTCAACGGCAGCGTAGAGGCCGTTATAAACCGGCGCGATTTTCTCCAGATAGTGCTCCAGCACCTGCTGGCGATCGCGGGTGCTGACGTGACCGTCCACCATGCCGTCGGCCATCAGTTGGGCTTTCGCAATACACTGTTTTTCACCCTCTTTTGTCTCAACGTAATACTCAATGGTGTGGCTGTTGAAGCTCTCCGCCAGGGTGACAAAAATCGTGAAGTGTCCAAACAACACAAAGCGCATATCCCCCTGCGCCGCGCAGCTCATGGCATGGTGCAGACGGGCTTTTGAGAGGGTGATCCCCTGAATCAGAGAGTTGCAGTAGAGGTGCCACTGGTCCTGAAGCTGCTGATGACGTTGCGCGATGTAATCCGCTTTTTCGCTAATTTCCCAAATAGTCATAAAAGGTATCCGGTTAATGGAGTTAGCGGCTGTTAAGCAGATTTCGTGCCAGTTTTTAATTTATTGATTTAAATGGCTTTTAAAGAGATGCGCACTGTCACCGCCGCGGTGTCGACGTGTCATTTCGACAGCGTTGACATCGTCACGCCGTAACGCAAATCAAGCTGGCACTGTTATTGCATTGAAGGGGCAATTCATTAAGGAGGCGTCATGCACGAAATCACCCTCTGCCAGCGGGCACTGGAACTTATCGAACAGCAGGCTGTGCAGAACCATGCGAAGCGCGTGACCGGCGTCTGGCTGAAGGTCGGGGCGTTTTCCTGCGTCGAGACCAGCGCCCTCACCTTCTGTTTTGAGCTGGTGTGCCGCGGCACGCTGGCGGAGGGTTGCGCACTGCATATCGAGGAGCAGCAGGCGGAGTGCTGGTGCGAGCAGTGTCAGCAGTACGTCACGCTGCTGTCATCGAAGGTACAGCGCTGTCCGCAGTGCCAGAGCAGCGGGCTGCGCATCGTGGCGGATGACGGTATGCAGATCCAACGCCTCGAAATCGAGAAGGAGTAATGTATGTGTAGTACCTGCGGTTGCGCTGAAGGCAACCTGTATATAGAAGGGGATGAACACCGTCCCCACTCCGCGTTTCGCTCCGCACCCTTTTCTCCTGCACCGCGTCCCGCGGCGGCACTGACCGGCATCACCTTTGCGCCGCAGCGTTCAGACGCGGGCGACCTGCATTACGGCCACGGCGAAGCAGGCACCCACGCGCCGGGCATCAGCCAGCGCGAGATGCTGGAGGTGGAGATCAATGTGCTGGACAAAAATAACCAGCTCGCCGCCCGCAATCGCGCCCGCTTTGCCGCCCGTCAACAGCTGGTACTGAACCTGGTCTCCAGCCCCGGCTCCGGTAAAACCACCCTGCTGACCGAAACCCTCAAACGACTGAATAAACGTGTCTCCTGCGCCGTTATCGAAGGCGATCAGCAAACGGTAAACGACGCGGCGCGCATCCGCGAAACCGGTACGCCCGCGATTCAGGTCAACACCGGCAAGGGCTGCCACCTGGATGCGCAGATGATTGCCGACGCCGCCCCGCGCCTGCCGCTGGCGGATAACGGCATCCTGTTTATTGAAAACGTCGGCAACCTGGTCTGCCCGGCAAGCTTCGACCTCGGCGAGCGGCATAAAGTGGCGGTGCTCTCCGTGACCGAAGGGGAAGACAAGCCGCTGAAGTATCCACATATGTTTGCCGCCGCCTCCCTCATGCTGCTGAACAAAGTCGACCTGCTGCCGTACCTGAATTTCGACGTGGATAAGTGCCTGGCTTACGCCCGGGAAGTGAACCCGGAAATTGAGATCCTGCTGGTTTCCGCCACGCGCGGCGACGGGATGGATGCCTGGCTGAACTGGCTGGAGAGCGAACGATGTGCATAGGCGTCCCCGGACAAATTCATTCGATCGACGGCAATCAGGCCAAAGTGGAGGTCTGCGGCATCCTGCGCGATGTCGATCTGACGCTGGTGGGCAGCCACGATGAGACCGGCGCATCGCGTCTTGGCCAGTGGGTGCTGGTCCACGTGGGGTTTGCCATGAGCGTGATTAATGAGGAAGAAGCCCGCGACACGCTGGACGCGCTACAGAATATGTTCGACGTTGAGCCGGACGTGGGTGCCCTGCTGTATGGTGAGGAACGATAACACATGCGTTACGTTGATGAATATCGCGCGCCTGAGCAGGTGTTGCAGCTTATCGATCGCCTGAAAACCCGCGCGTCCCTGCTGGACTACACGAAAGAAAAACCGCTGCGGATCATGGAGGTGTGCGGCGGACACACCCACGCCATCTTTAAATTTGGCCTCGACCAGCTGCTGCCGGAGAACATCGAATTTATCCACGGCCCCGGCTGCCCGGTGTGCGTGCTGCCCATGGGGCGCATCGACAGCTGTCTCGACATCGCCAGCCGCCCCGGTGTGATTTTTTGCACCTTTGGCGACGCCATGCGCGTACCGGGAAAAAATGGCTCGCTGCTCCAGGCGAAGGCGCGCGGCGCGGACGTGCGGATCGTCTACTCACCGATGGATGCCCTGACGCTGGCGATGGCTAATCCTGAGCGTAAGGTGGTCTTTTTCGGGCTGGGTTTTGAAACCACCATGCCCGCCACCGCTATCACTCTCCAGCAGGCGAAAGCCCGCAACGCCACTAACTTTTACTTTTTCTGCCAGCACATCACGCTTATTCCCACGCTGCGTAGCCTGCTTGAAGCGCCGGACAACGGCATCGACGCCTTCCTGGCACCAGGACACGTCAGCATGGTGATCGGCACAGAAGCCTACGGTTTTATCGCTGAACAGTACAATCGTCCGTTAGTGGTGGCTGGTTTCGAGCCACTTGATCTACTGCAAGGCGTGACCATGCTGGTTGAGCAGAAAATAGCGGCCCTGAGTGTGGTGGAAAATCAGTATCGCCGCGTGGTGCCCGATGCAGGTAACAGACGGGCACAGCAGGCGATAGCCGACGTGTTTAGCGTCGAAGGCGACAGCGAGTGGCGCGGACTGGGGCTGATTGCCGAATCCGGCGTACACCTGACGCCCGCGTATCGCGCCTTCGACGCCGAAGCGCATTTCCGCCCGCAGCCGCAGAAGGTGTGCGACGATCCCCGCGCCCGCTGTGGCGACGTACTCACCGGCAAATGCAAACCTCATCACTGCCCGTTATTTGGCAACGCCTGTAACCCGCAAACCGCGTTTGGCGCGCTGATGGTCTCTTCCGAAGGGGCATGCGCCGCGTGGTATCACTATCGCAACCAGGAGTGTGAAGCATGAACACGGTGGAAATGGCGCACGGAAGCGGTGGACAGGCGATGCAGCAGTTGATTAACAGGCTGTTCATAGAAGCCTTTAACAACCCCTGGCTCGCCGAGCAGGAAGATCAGGCGCGTATTGACCTCGCGGCCCTGACCGCCCACGGCGACAGGCTGGCGTTCTCTACCGACAGCTACGTGATTGACCCGCTGTTCTTCCCGGGCGGCGATATCGGCAAGCTCGCCGTCTGCGGCACGGCAAACGACGTGGCCGTCAGCGGCGCGATCCCCCGCTACCTCTCCTGCGGGTTTATCCTCGAAGAAGGGTTACCCATGGTGACGCTCACGGCGGTGGTCAACAGCATGGCGCACACCGCCCGCGAGGCGGGGATCGCCATCGTGACCGGGGATACCAAGGTGGTGCAGCGCGGCGCGGCGGATAAGCTCTTCATTAACACCGCCGGAATGGGGGCGATCCCCGCCGACATTCACTGGGGCGCGCAGCAGCTTTGTGCAGGCGACGTGCTGATTGTCAGCGGCACGCTGGGCTGCCACGGGGCAACCATCCTGAACCTGCGCGAAGGCTTAGGGCTGGATGGCGAGCTGCACAGTGACTGCGCGGTACTCACGCCGCTGATCCAGACGCTGCGCGACATGCCGGGTGTAAAAGCCCTGCGCGACGCCACGCGAGGCGGCGTGAATGCCGTCGTACACGAATTTGCCGCAAGCAGCGGCTGCGGAATTGAACTGACCGAGCGCGGCATGCCCGTTAAGCCTGCTGTACGCGGGCTGTGCGAGCTATTAGGGCTAGACCCGCTTAACTTTGCCAACGAAGGCAAGCTGGTGATCGGCGTGGAACGCACGGCGGCGGAAGCCGTACTTGAACAACTGCGCGCACATCCCTTAGGGAAAGACGCGGCCATCATCGGCGACGTGGTTGAGCGCAAAGGGGTGCGCCTGACCGGGCTTTACGGCGTGAAGCGCACGCTGGATCTGCCGCACGCTGAACCGTTACCCCGAATTTGCTAGACCGCGCCAAAAGCGGTCAGCGCTGAATGTCTCTTTATTGCCAGTTTCTATTGGAAAGCAATAATGCCGTATACACCGATGAGCGATCTTGGACAGCAGGGCCTGTTTGACATCACGCGCACACTTTTACAACAGCCCGACCTCGGCGCGCTGAGCGATGCCCTGACGCGGCTGGTCAGGCAATCAGCGCTGGCGGACAGCGCCGCCATTGTGCTCTGGCATAGCGCAACCCACCGCGCGAGCTATTTCTCAACGCGTGATAACGGCAAAATCTTCGAATATGAAGATGAAACGTTTCTGGCCCACGGTCCGGTGCGACGTATTCTCTCCCGCCCGGAAGCGCTGCACTGCAATTTTGACCAGTTTCGCCAGGCCTGGCCGAAGCTGGCAGAGAGCAACCTTTACCACCCGTTCGGCCACTACAGCATGCTGCCGCTGGCGGTGGAAGGGCAAATTTTTGGCGGCTGCGAGTTTATCCGTAATAACGACCAGCCCTGGACCGAGGCGGAGTACGAGCGGTTGCATACCTTCACGCAAATTGTGGCCGTCGTGGCAGAGCAGATCCAAAGCCGCGTCACCAATAACGTGGATTACGACCTGTTGAGCCGCGAGCGCGATAATTTCCGCATTCTGGTCGCCATCACCAATGCCGTGCTGTCGCGTCTCGATATGGACGAACTGGTGAGCGAAGTCGCCAAAGAGATCCATCACTATTTCAGGATCGATGCCATCAGCATTGCGCTGCGCGGCAACCGTAAGGGCAAGCTGAACATCTACTCCACCCACTACCTCGACGAAGCTAACCCGGCGCACGAGCAAAGCGAAGTGGACGAAGCGGGAACCCTGTCTGAACGGGTATTTAAAAGCAAAGAGATCCTGCTGTTAAACCTCAGCGAGCAGGATCCGGTAGCGCCCTACGAGCGGATGCTGTTTAACACCTGGGGCAACAAGATCCAGACCCTGTGCCTGCTGCCGCTGATGTCCGGCAACACCATGCTCGGCGTGCTTAAACTGGCGCAGTGCGATGAAGCCGTATTTACCACCGCCAACCTGAAGCTGCTGCGCCAGATCGCCGAACGTATCTCCATTGCGCTGGATAACGCCCTCGCCTATCAGGAGATCCACCGTCTGAAAGAACGGCTGGTGGACGAAAACCTGGCGCTGACCGAGCAGCTCAACAATGTGGACAGCGAGTTTGGCGAAATCATCGGACGCAGCGATGCCATGTACAACATCCTCAAGCAGGTGGAGATGGTGGCGCAGAGCGACAGCACGGTGCTGATCCTCGGTGAAACCGGCACAGGGAAAGAGCTGATTGCCCGGGCGATCCACAACCTGAGCAACCGCAACAGCCGCCGGATGGTGAAGATGAACTGCGCGGCGATGCCTGCGGGCTTACTGGAAAGCGACCTGTTCGGCCACGAGCGCGGCGCGTTTACCGGCGCCAGCAGCCAGCGGCTGGGCCGTTTTGAACTGGCGGATAAAAGCTCATTGTTCCTCGACGAAGTGGGCGATATGCCGCTGGAGCTTCAGCCTAAGCTGCTGCGCGTTTTGCAGGAGCAGGAGTTCGAGCGTCTCGGCAGCAACAAGCTGATCCAGACCGACGTGCGTCTGATTGCCGCCACCAACCGCGATCTGAAAAAAATGGTCGCCGACCGCGAGTTTCGCAGCGATCTTTACTATCGTCTGAACGTCTTCCCGATCTGCCTGCCGCCGCTGCGCGAACGCCCGGAAGATATTCCGCTGCTGGTGAAAGCCTTTACCGCGAAGATTGCCCGCCGGATGGGGCGAAATATCGACAGTATTCCTGCCGAAACGCTACGCACCCTTTCGGCGATGGAGTGGCCGGGGAACGTGCGCGAGCTGGAAAACGTCATTGAGCGCGCGGTCCTGCTGACGCGCGGGAACGTGCTCCAGCTCTCCCTGCCAGAGGTTACTCTCTCTGAAACGACCGTGGCCGCAAGCGAGCTTGCGAAAGAGGGAGAAGATGAATATCAGCTCATTATGCGAGTGCTGAAGGAGACCAACGGCGTGGTAGCCGGACCGAAAGGTGCGGCGCAACGGCTGGGGCTGAAGCGTACCACCCTGCTCTCGCGTATGAAGCGTCTGGGAATCGATAAAGAGAGCCTGAAATAACCCGTCATTCCGTCAGCGGGTACATATCGCTCACGCGCTGGCGCAGGGATATTTGGTGCTCTTTTTCTGTCTGCCTGCGCCACGCCGTCGCCCTGAGCGTGATTTGTCTTCCACTGCGGCGCTGAGACGATTATTTTTTGGGCCGATACTTTTCCGGTAATTCCGGAACCGGACGACGATCGTCGATCAGATGTCGGATGGTCAGAATCGGATGACGCCATAACATACGTGGCCCTGCCCAGCGCATTACCTGCTTCATCTCTTCCCGTCGGGCGGGCTGATAACAGTGCACCGGGCACTGTTTGCAGGCAGGTTTTTCCTCACCAAACACGCATTTATCCAGCCGCTTATCGGCATAAGCCTTAAGCGCCGAATAGTGCCCCTCTTCTTTTATGGCGTGCGGACACCTGTTTTCGTACAGGGCGATCATTCTGGCGATCGTCTTTTTTTCTCGTGAAATACGTTTACCGGACATAACGTCGTCCTCAACAATAAAGTGCATTTATAATACCTTTTTATCCGCACATTTTCAGTTATTGCATTCCGTTTTCTGAAGCGTCCTTCCAGAATTACCCCTCCCCTCGCTGCGTTTTACTGGTATTTTATACAGGTGTAAATAACCGTATTCACCGGAGAGCTTATGCAACAGATCGCGATCGCCAAACCCTATCGGCACTTAAAAGTGGG
>NZ_JABMCU010000215.1:0-7284 GCF_013179605.1 Enterobacter sp. CM29
ATTGACTCGGCATCCGTCACCAGCCGAAAGCCCCAGGGGCCAATCACACACCCGGCAATCAGATAGCCGAGCACCGAGCCCAGCCCCAGACGGACCGCCACGGGCACAATTAATGCCGCCGCACCGAGGTAAATCAGCGCCTGTATCATCGTATGGCTATCCATTGTGCCCCTCCTGCCACTCGAGTAAGCGTTGTTTGTAGTGACGAGCCTGCGCCTGCAAGGTTTCATCGTCGCAGACAAAGGTACAGTGCATTGCAAAAGGCGGAAGCCAGTTCAGGCCACAGTAAAGGGCGGTAGCCTGGAGCGGCTGCGCCAGCACGTCAAATCCGGGGAAAGCGCCAATCTCAAAGTGGCTTTCACCCCCACCGGTGGTTACAGCCCACATCAGGCTTTTTCCCTGAAGCGCTTTGCCGTTATGTCCGTATGCCCAACCGTGCGACAAGACTTTGTCGATCCACAATTTCAGCAGCGGAGGTGTGCTGTACCACTGCATCGGATGCTGCCAGACGATCAGATCGGCACGAGAGAGCGCCTCCTGTTCGGCGGCGACATCGATACTGAAATCAGGATAGAGTTGATAGAGGGAACGTATCTCAACGTTTTCGAGCGTCCTTGCCTGCTCAAGCATCCGTTTATTCGCATGCGAATGTTGCGGATAGGGATGCGCATAAATTATCAGAACCATGAATATGCCTGTCTTTTACTTTTCTTGTAGCATTGAGTGTAGACAGTTACCACCCCGACTTAAAGGGGCTATCTAACGGTTAAAAGTAAAACGCAAGTATTGGCAACCCATCCCACCTTACCAGCGACAGTGGCGCTAAACACGAAGAGCGATACGCGAGACAAATTCATCCTACAAAATAGTTATGGCCATTCATATTATCAACAGATATTTTTAGCGAAACTTAAGTCATTATTTAATAAATCAACCTGTACATAACCCATTGAAAAAATAATAATTTTATGCTTTTTTGTTTTAAGCTCACGCTTTAAGACGGACTAAATACGTTTTACGCACGTTATCTAATGTTCCTTCTCACTCAAATGGATGTGTACATGAGCAACATTTTCTTTAGATTAAATCATACAACCAAAACTCTTGGAAAGATATTTCCTGCCTTGTTGATATGCACCCCTGCGGTTGCATTTTCTGCAACGATTGACCAATCAACTTCTGTTCCTCAAGATTTCTCAGCCGATGCTGAATATATTATTAATAAAAACGTGACGATCTCCTCCGCTGGTAGTGAAGCGGCGGTATCGGTCTCTGGGTTTGCGATCGATAATGTCACTAACAAAGGAAATATTTCCGGTACAGGAACTGGCCTGGATATTAATACTGGCGCGCAACGTGTAGTTATTAACAATGACAGTGGTGCAACCATTTCTTCCACCACAGCGAATGCTGTGAATATTCAGTCATTACTCGGCGATTTCAACAACAATGGAAATATCATCGGTGCGGAAAATGGCATTTATGTCAGTGAAAGCTCCTCAGCAGTAAATATTACCAACACCAGCACTGGAGTGATAAAAGGAAAAACAGGCCTGAGTTCTCAGACTGGCATTGGTATTAATAACAGTGGTGCAATTATTGGTACAAGCGGTGACGCTATCACACTAGGCACTGGCAATACAAAGATATTAAACAGTGGTACGGTACAAGGAACCCAGAACGGCATTAATGTAAAAGATACGGCAAAAGTAGATATTACGAATAGCGGAACGATTAGTGGCGATACTGCGGCTATTATGTTCGCCAGCAATAAAAATAACACCCTGGTACTTGATACGGGTTCCACTCTTATCGGTGACGTTATTTCCACCAATTCCATGGGAAACACTCTCACTCTGATCGGCACCGGTACGGAAGACAGTAACTTCGTGGGTCTGAATGAAGGCGACGGTTTTGCCAGCGTAAAAATGGAGGGTGAAAGCTGGGCACTGTCGGGCGATCTCGACATTATTGGCTCTGGCGACTCCTTGCTGATAGAGACTGGCGCGTTAACCCTGTCGGGTGCGGTATCGAATAACGGTAATACGCGGGTGGCCAAAGACGCCTCGCTGCAACTGGGCGATGGCGAAAAAACTGCGACGCTCAGCGGTGGGCTCACCAACAATGGTACCGTCATTTTTAATCAGGGTAGCGATTTCACTTTCGCCACCGACATGACCGGTAGCGGTAACGTCGAAAAAGTTGATTCCAACACGCTGACCCTGACAGGCAAAAATAGCTATACAGGGAATACGGTTCTGCACGGTGGCACCACGCTGGTCTCCACCGGAGCAACGCTCGGCGTCAAGGGCAGTAACGCCACCGTTACCGTTGAAAACGGCGCGACCTTTGCCACCGCAGGCGAAGTGAACAACAACATCGCGATTCTTAGCGGCGGTACGCTGGCGGCATGGAATGCAGTCCAGGGTAACTCCACGCTCAGCGCTTCCGGTGTTGATACCATCAACGGCAACGTGGCTAATGGCGGCACGCTGTTGCTGAGTGCGGCTGATAATAGCGTTGGCAATAATTTTACGATTAATGGCGACTACACCGGCTCTGACGGTAGCCAGATTGTGATGAACAGCACTCTGGGTGAAGATAACTCACCAACTGACCACCTCACCATTACGGGCAGCAGCTTCGGTCAGTCCGGCGTCAGCATTACCAACATTGGCGGCGCAGGCGCGCAAACCATTAACGGTATGGAAATTGTCAGCATTGGCGGCAGTTCCGAAGCCCAGCTGACGCTGGCAAAACCGGTCGTCGCAGGCGCCTGGGAATATAACCTCTACCAGCACAGTGACGGAAACTGGTATCTGGAATCAAAGGCGACGCCTTCTGATGATCCTTCCGACGACACCGATGACGGTGGCAATAATGATGACGGCGGTAACACCGACGGCGGTGGCAACACCGATAATGGTGGTAACACCGATGACGGTGGTAACACAGATGACGGTGGTAACGCCGATGATGGTGGTAACACCGACAACGGCGGCAACACTGACAACGGTGGCAACACCGATAACGGCGGCAACACTGACAACGGCGGCAACACCGATAACGGCGGCAACACTGATAACGGCGGCAACACCGATAACGGCGGTAACAGTGCCCCGGAAGTTATGGCACCTGAAGTGGGTGCTTACTTAGGTAACTACCTTGCCGCGCAGAGCATGTTCCTGCATAAGCGCGACGATCGCGACCAGCTCACTTTCCGCAATGAAGACGATCTGAACACCTGGATGTACGTTAAGGGTCGCTATCATGAGAACGATGCGGGTGGCGATAAAGTCAGCTACGACACCACCACCACCGTTCTGCAAGTCGGCAGCGATTTCATGAGCAAGCCAATGGATAACGGCATCCTGCGTGCCGGTGGTATGTTCGGTGCAGGCCAGGCGAAGACCCACTCTGATGCGAAGCACAACGTGCGTGACGCACAGGGTAAGGTTGATGGCTTTAATGTTGGGCTGTACGCCACCTGGCAGGAAGATCAGAAATTACGTCTGGGCAGCTACGTTGATACCTGGGCCGCTTATAGCTGGTACAACAACAAAGTCACCAGCAATCGTAACGATGAAGATTACGATAGCGAAGGTTTCGCCGCGTCTGTTGAAGTCGGCCACGCGTGGGTTATCCAGTCTGAAAATGAACGTACATGGAAGATCGAGCCACAGGCGCAGGTGATCTACAGCTATCTCGATCAGGAAAATCACACCGATCGCGACGGCGTACGCGTAACCACGTTGGACAATGACAGCGTCTTTGGTCGTCTTGGCGTTAAAGCAAGCTACTTCCAGCAGAAGGACGTCAAGGCCTGGCAGCCATACGTCGCAGTTAACTGGTTGAAAGGTGCTGGTCAAAACGATCTGGCATTCAACGACGAAACCGTCAGCAACGATACGCCAGAAGATCGTGGTCAGTTAGAGCTGGGCGTAACCGGCAACCTGAACGAAACCACAACGATCTCCCTGCGTGCCAGCGGTGAGTGGGGTGAAAACAGCTATGCCGCTTACGGCGGTCATATTTTGTTAAACCATCGCTGGTAATCGATCATTCTGACGCAAAAAAAGCAGTGGCATGTGCCACTGCTTTTTTTTAGTTATCCAGCTCACCCATTGATTTAACCTGGTCACGGTTAATCTGTTCAGTTTGACCGGTTTCGGCGTTTTTGTACGATACCAGACCGGTATCGTCATCCACCTGCGGTTTCCCGTCAGTAACGATAGTTTTACCATCGGTGGTTTTTACGGCCTGATTTGACGAACAGCCCGCCACGGTGAACATTGCAGTGGCAGCCAGAACGGAAGCGATCAGTAGTTTATTTTGCATGGTGTTTTCCCCTGCTCTCAGTTGAATTTTCGTTATCGACCTAACCATTTTAGGCTAACTGACTGAAAGCGGATGAAAAACCAGATGGTTCTTAAGATGGGTAAAGAAAACCGTAGGGCGGGTAAGCGAAGCGCCACCCGCCACTTGCCCGGCGGCGCTAACGCTTGCCGGGCCTACGCAGATTACTTGCTAATCTGAGCGTGCATTTCCTGCACCGAAATCACCTTCTCGGTGGCATCCGCATTCAGCGCCATGGCCGTCGCGAAACCGCCGTTCAGGGTGGTGTCGTAATGCACTTTATACTGGAGCGCGCTGCGGCGAATCAGCTTGGAGTCTTCAATCGCCTGGCGACCTGCGGTGGTGTTGATGATGTAGGTGTACTCACCATTCTTGATACGGTCCTGAATGTGCGGACGACCTTCATGCACCTTGTTCACCAGACGCGGGTTGATCCCAGCTTCACCCAGCACAATTGCCGTGCCGTGGGTTGCATCCAGCTCGAAGCCCTGTTTAAGCAGCTTGGCAGCCAGGTCAACCACGCGCTCTTTATCGCCTTCGCGAACGGAGAGCAGCGCACGGCCCGATTTTCTCATGGTGGAGCTGCTGCCCAGCTGTGCCTTGGCAAACGCTTCTGCGAAGGTGCGGCCCACGCCCATCACTTCCCCGGTAGAGCGCATCTCTGGCCCTAACAGTGGGTCAACGCCCGGGAATTTGTTGAACGGCAGCACCACCTCTTTCACCGAGTAGTACGGCGGGATGATTTCTTTCGTGACGCCCTGCTGAGCCAGCGTCTGGCCAGCCATCACGCGCGCCGCCACTTTCGCCAGCGGAATACCGGTCGCTTTAGAGACGAACGGTACGGTACGCGCCGCACGCGGGTTGACTTCAATCAGATAAACTTCGTTGTCTTTCACTGCGAACTGAACGTTCATCAGACCGCGAACCTGTAGCTCGAAGGCCAGCTTCTGCACCTGCTGACGCATCACATCCTGAATCTCCTGGCTCAGGGTGTACGCAGGAAGAGAACATGCGGAGTCACCGGAGTGCACGCCAGCCTGCTCGATGTGCTCCATAATGCCGCCAATCAGCACCATTTCGCCGTCGCAGATAGCGTCAACGTCGACTTCAACCGCGTCGTCGAGGAAGCGGTCGAGCAGCACTGGCGCATCGTTGGAAACGCTCACCGCCGTCTGGAAGTAGCGACGCAGGTCGGCTTCGTCATAGACGATTTCCATCGCACGGCCGCCCAGTACGTAGGATGGACGCACCACCAGCGGGTAACCAATCTCTTTCGCTTTCTCAACGGCCATTTCAATCGCGGTCACGGTGGCGTTCGCCGGCTGTTTCAGCTTGAGACGATCAACTGCCTGCTGGAAACGCTCGCGGTCTTCCGCACGGTCAATAGCGTCCGGGCTGGTGCCGATGACCGGCACACCTGCCGCTTCCAGCGCACGCGCCAGCTTCAGCGGAGTCTGGCCGCCATACTGCACGATCACGCCTTTCGGCTTCTCGATGCGCACGATTTCCAGCACGTCTTCCAGCGTAACCGGCTCGAAGTAGAGGCGGTCGGAAGTGTCGTAGTCGGTCGAGACGGTTTCCGGGTTACAGTTGACCATGATGGTCTCGTAACCGTCTTCGCGCAGCGCCAGCGAGGCATGCACGCAGCAGTAGTCGAACTCAATGCCCTGGCCGATACGGTTTGGACCGCCGCCCAGCACCATAATCTTGTCGCGGTCGACGGACGGGTTCGCCTCGCACTCGTCTTCATAAGTGGAGTACATGTACGCGGTATCGGTCGAGAACTCTGCCGCACAGGTATCCACGCGCTTGTAAACCGGGTGCAGGTCATACTGGTCGCGCAGCTTGCGGATCTCCGCTTCACGTACGCCCGCCAGTTTAGCCAGACGCGCATCGGCGAAGCCTTTACGCTTCAGCATGCGCAGGAAGTCTGCGTCCAGGCCGTTGATGCCCAGCTCCGCCACTTTCTCTTCCAGACGCACCAGCTCTTCAATCTGCACCAGGAACCAGCGGTCGATGTTGGTCAGGTTAAATACGCCGTCAACGGACAGGCCCGCGCGGAAGGCATCGGCGATGTACCAGATACGCTCTGCACCCGCGTCTTTCAGCTCGCGGCGGATTTTGGTCAGTGCTTCCGGGTCGTCCAGGCTGACTTTCGGGTCAAAGCCGGTCGCGCCCACTTCCAGGCCACGCAGCGCTTTTTGCAGGGATTCCTGCTGCGTGCGGCCAATCGCCATGACCTCACCAACGGATTTCATCTGGGTAGTCAGACGGTCGTTCGCGCCGGCGAATTTCTCGAAGTTAAAGCGAGGAATTTTGGTCACAACGTAGTCGATGGACGGTTCGAAGGACGCTGGCGTGCGGCCACCGGTGATGTCGTTCATCAGCTCGTCAAGGGTGTAACCCACCGCCAGTTTCGCCGCCACTTTCGCAATCGGGAAGCCGGTGGCTTTGGAGGCCAGCGCGGAGGAACGGGACACGCGCGGGTTCATTTCGATAACAATCAGACGGCCGGTTTTCGGGTTCACCGAGAACTGCACGTTCGAGCCGCCGGTTTCCACGCCGATTTCACGCAGTACCGCCATCGAGGCGTTACGCATGATTTGGTACTCTTTGTCGGTCAGCGTCTGAGCTGGCGCAACGGTGATGGAGTCGCCGGTGTGGATCCCCATCGCGTCGAAGTTTTCGATGGAGCAGACGATGATGCAGTTGTCGTTTTTATCACGCACCACTTCCATCTCGTACTCTTTCCAGCCAATCAGCGATTCATCAATCAGCAGCTCTTTGGTTGGGGAGAGATCCAGACCGCGTTCGCAAATCTCTTCGAACTCTTCGCGGTTGTAGGCGATACCGCCGCCGGTGCCGCCCATGGTGAATGATGGACGGATGATGCACGGATAGCCCACGTCAGCCGCGACGGCCAGCGCT
>NZ_JABMCU010000216.1:0-7258 GCF_013179605.1 Enterobacter sp. CM29
GTCAGGGATGTCATACAGCACCTCATTCTCCAGGGCGAGGTTCCTGTATAACGCAAAAATGTGACGGGGATCTATATTTTTTGTTTATGTTTTGTCCACATGAACATTCTTGCCGGGCGGCACTGCGTTTGCCCGGCCTACAAAAATACTTTCGTAGGCCCGGTAAGCGCAGCGCCACCGGGCAAACAAGCATCAGCGGAAGTTAATGTTCTTATCGCTGGTCATATCATACAGCTGGAACTTACGTCCAAGCTGCTGACCGCCGTCGCGCGTCAGCGGCGTCCAGCCCACTGCCGCACGGCTGCGGGTTGGGCCTGACGAGAACAGATCCAGCGGAATCGACACATACACCCCTTTGGTGAAGTCCCCTTCCCCGTACTCGTCTGGCGAAACGTTGGTGATGGTGGCATAACCGCCTACCACAACGCCGCTGTCGAAGTGTTTGGAGATATCCAGCGTGCCGCCCTTATCGCCCGCCAGGTACTGCCCGACGCTGGCTTTCACCAGCACATCCTGTGCGAACGACGGCGTCCAGTAGGCGGTCAGGTGGCCGGTTTTGACACTGTAGTCGGTGAACTTCATCATGTCCTGCGCGCTGCGCCAGTCACGCTGTTTCACGTAGTTGGCATCAATCCCAAACGCCCAGTTACTGTCGACGGGACGATAAAGCACCTCCGCCCCCGCGCCGCCGAACATGGTTTCCAGATAGCCACCGTAAACCTGGCCGTAGAAGCCGTTACCGAAGTACTGGAAGTAGTTGGCCTGCAGGTTATTCACGTAGATATCGTTCTGCACATATTCGCGAACGCGGGTACGCACGCGCGGCAGTTTTGAATCATTCGGCGGGTTGGTGTAGTTAAATTTGTCGTAGTTGTTGGCAAGGTTGCCGAACAGACTACCGGTGGTCAACAGGTGGTCGGTCACCCACAGATCCGCCGTCGCCATCGCGCCCAGCTGATACATGTAGAAGTTTTCCGGCCCACCCACGGACTGGTTCAGCACCGGATCGATATGGAAATCGAAGCGGGATTTATCGATATACCAGCCCTGCTCGGTGCTCTCTGGCACCACCGGCTCAACGCGTTTTTGCACCAGCTCGGTTTCATGTCCCAGCGGTTCGCCTTCAAGATGACGCTTAAGGCTGGCAACATCGGTTTCAGTGGTGACCTGCGGCAGGTTGAGACGGTTCTCCGTCACGCGGATCGTGCGGATCCCCTCCGGCAGATCGTTCATGACGATCCGGTTGGCGCGCTCGATCCCTTCGCGGGAGTCGCGGTATTTTACCTGCTCGCCGGTAACGTACAGCGTATCGCCTTTGGTCTGGATCTTCGGATCCGCCAGGCCTGCGTTATATTTCAGCAGCGTCAGCTGGTTCGCTACCACGGAGTGATGAATGATCGCATCCTGCGGCTCCGGCTGGTATTTGGGCCGCGGGTTATCATTGTAGCGCGGCCGCATGTCGTTAAAGTTGGTGCGCAGCGTAAAGCCAAACATCAGGGTATTACCGCGCTCATAGCTGAGGTTAACGTCGGCCCAGTCGGTGACGCGGTAAATGGCGCCGACGTTAAACTTGCTCTTCTGCTCAATCTTGCCGGCAAAATCTTCGCTGTAGTTATTGCCTTCGTACTCCAGCTTCAGGCGCAGCGGCTGCCATGGCGTTTGATACTCTACGCCTCCAAACAGCGAGGCCGGGCCGTGGAACATCTGGTCGCCGTTGATGGAACCCGCTTTTTTATAGCTGTTATCGCGGTAGCAGTATTTGTCGCTGTAGGTACAGAACGGGTTGGTTACGTTGCCGCTGGTGCCGAGGTAGCCCCAGCCAAGACCCAGCGAGAAATCAAACGGTCCCCAGGCTTTGCTGGCAACGATGTATTCCGCATCAAACAGGCCGGTCCCGCCAATGTCTTTCGCCCCGACGGAGACCTGCGGCATCCAGTAGCTCTCTTCCCACAGGCGCAGCTTCACGTCGAAGGCTTTGTCTTTATAGGTCTGATCGCCGGAGAAGGCGTCCACGCTGCTGTACTGTTTTGTACGCACGTCGGTGTAGCGCAGCGTGGTCTCCAGCCAGGGGAACAGCTGCACGGACGCAGAGTAGTAACGGTACTGATCGTTATCGCGATAGTTAAGGCTGATTTCCCCTTCGCGGGCCATACGCGCGGTCGGGGTTTGCAGTAAGCCCACGCCGCCAAAATCGGACTGCGACGGGCCGATGGGTGCCGGATACGTTTCTGCATGACAGGCGGCACTCACGCACAGTGCAAGCATGCTGTAGAGATAGGTTTTTTTCATTATTCCGGTATCCGCTGTATCAGGGAGCGAAGGATATCGGCATTAAGCCCGTCATACGCTTTCGTCCAGAAATGGTCGGCAAAACCGACAAAAATGATGCTGCCTGGCATAGGTTCGATATGGCGTTTATTCCAGTAAGCCACCGGCGCTTTCTGCGTATGCCCGTCCGGATAGACCACCCAGGCATAGCTTTTATCCGCTCCGCTGAGCAGACTTTGCTCGTCGAGATAGCTCGCCACGTCCCGGCCCGGCGTAAACGGCTTTTTGCCAGGGCTGCTGAGAAGCCCCATCACGGTGACGGTGGAAGGCTGAGCCGGAAGCCACAGGGTATAGTCCCCTTCCAGCGACGGATTGCCGTTTTCCGCGACACGCACTTCGTCGGGATCGAGATTCACCTTCTGGCGCCCCGTCACCTTAACCGCCTGAAGCTGCTGACGCAGGCTAGTAATGGCCGCGGCATCGTCAGCATCTTCCTGTTGTGCCAGCCCGCTCAGTCGGGCGAGCAGCGCCTGATGTTTTTGTTCCGCTACAATCGTCGCCTGACGCTCGCTGATAACCGCCCCGGTCCACCAGCTTTTCGCCAGCCTCGGCTGCCCCACCAGATCGAGCAGATGCCCGGCGTTGGTTAAGGTTTTAGGTTTTTCGCTGTCCGGGGTGTAGACCTGTACCGTTCCCGCAGACCACGCCAGCGGCGAGGCCAGGCTGGCGAGAAGCGCAACGTGAATGAACATTTTCATGATTTCGCCGCCTTGATCAGGGTGGTCTTCACCGGGAAGAAACCGGCACCGAGATACTGTAAGGACTGGCGGATTTGCCCCTCTTCGTCCACCCAGAAGCGGTTATGCCAGGTGGCCTGATCGGTTTTCACCTCTTCATCCAGCACGCGCACCTGCGTTTCGTCGCTGCCCACTTTGACGCTGTCCGTACCATCCCAGCGGAAGGTGGAGCGGGCCGTGGCGTAGCGCACCTGTTTGTGCTCGGTCCAGCCCATTGTGCGCGTCCAGCTTGCGCCATCGACGATCTGATTCGGCTTGATGAGCGGATCTTCAGCCAGGTTGTTTACCTCAAGCAGGTTGTCGCCGCCGAGCAACGTTTTCACGATTCGGGAATGCTGAGTCACGATGGTGGCCTGATCCTGCGTCACCCATTTCTGCTGCCCGTTTTCATCGAAAGCGAGCACCACAAACAGTTGCGGACCATCGTTTAGCTGCATGTACTGGCTGGCATACGGCATGTTCTGAAGTTCGTCATCGGTCAGATGCACGCCCGGCGTGCCGAACATGCTGTCCCACAGTGAGTGGCCCAGCCCTTTGGTGGTAGCTGAGCACGCCTGCAACAGCAGGCAAATCAGGATGATTGCAGGTCGCTTCACGACTCTTCTCCGAAGGGGCGAAATAACCACACCGAAGTGTGGTTATGATTAAAACACCCGGTATTACTGGGTGCTGGTCGTCGTAGTGGTCGTGGTTCCGGTATTGGAGCCATCACCGCCACCGGTTGCCGCCAGCGCGACACCCACGGCTGAACTTACGGCGCTGGTGCTGGCTGCGGTAGAACTCCCCGCAGACGCAGACGTCGCTGCCGACCCTGCTGCTTCCCCGACCTGGACCGGAGCTGCATAGACAGACGTCGCCGCAAGCGCAGATATGGCAAAAATGCCATACAGTACTTTCTTCATAACAATTTCCCTTCAATGAATGAATGGAGATTTGCCCGAAAAGAAATTCAGGCGGATTCGAGTATACACAACTAAAGCAGTGGGTTTACCGTGGGGGTAAATAGGGATGAGGTTTTCAGACTAATGGTTAAAAATGAAAAGAAAAAATAATTATTGAAATAGATAACCATTCATTATCAAACAGTTATAATATAAACCCATCAAAGTATCACTCCGTATTTTCTTAAAATAACCCTCAGCAATTAACGGGGTAACCGTGTTTTTCGGATTAAACTCAGATTCAGAATTTGAGATAACTAACAGACATCAGGAATTATCCGATAAAAAAATGCCGGCATATCGCCGGCATTGTTCATGACATATTTATTACGCACGCCATGCTTTATAACGGTTAATCAGACCATTGGTGGAGCTGTCGTGGCTGTCGATTGCTTTATCGTCACCCAGCTCTGGCAGAATGCGGTTTGCCAGCTGTTTGCCCAGCTCAACGCCCCACTGGTCAAAGGTGAAGATGTTCAGAATAGCGCCCTGAGTGAAGATCTTGTGCTCGTAGAGGGCAATCAGCGCGCCCAGGCTGAACGGCGTAATTTCACGCAGCAGAATGGAGTTAGTTGGACGGTTGCCTTCGAACACTTTGAACGGCACAACGTGTTCCAGCGTAGCCGGATCTTTACCCTGGTCACGGTACTCCTGCTCAACCACCTCGCGGGATTTACCGAACGCCAGCGCTTCGGTCTGGGCGAAGAAGTTAGACAGCAGCTTCGGATGGTGGTCGGAAAGCGGGTTGTGCGTAATCGCCGGGGCGATGAAATCGCACGGTACCATTTTGGTGCCCTGATGGATCAGCTGGTAGAACGCGTGCTGACCGTTGGTGCCCGGCTCGCCCCAGATGATTGGGCCAGTCTGATAATCCACCGCGTTACCGTTACGGTCAACGTACTTGCCGTTGGATTCCATGTTGCCCTGCTGGAAGTAGGCCGCAAAGCGATGCATATACTGGTCGTACGGCAGAATCGCTTCGGTTTCAGCGCCGAAGAAGTTGTTGTACCAGATCCCGATCAGCGCCAGCAGCACCGGCAGGTTTTTCTCAGGCGCGGTGGTGGAGAAGTGTTTGTCCATCGCGTGCGCGCCGGAGAGCAGCTCAACGAAGTTGTCGAAGCCGACGGACAGGATGATGGACAGACCGATCGCAGACCACAGTGAGTAGCGGCCACCCACCCAGTCCCAGAATTCAAACATGTTCGCAGTATCAATACCGAACTCACCCACCGCTTTACCGTTGGTGGACAGCGCCGCGAAGTGTTTCGCCACGTGCTTTTCGTCGCCCGCGGTTTTCAGGAACCAGTCGCGCGCGCTGTGGGCGTTGGTCATGGTTTCCTGAGTGGTGAAGGTTTTAGACGCCACCAGGAACAGCGTGGTTTCCGGGTTCACCTTTTTCAGCACTTCAGCGATGTGAGTCCCATCGACGTTGGACACGAAGTGCATGTTGAGATGGTTTTTGTACGGGCGCAGCGCCTCGGTCACCATGAACGGGCCGAGGTCAGAGCCGCCGATACCGATGTTTACGACGTCGGTGATCGCTTTGCCGGTGTAGCCTTTCCACTGACCTGAGATGATCGCTTCAGAGAAGGTTTTCATCTTTTCCAGCACCGCGTTCACTTCCGGCATCACATCTTTGCCGTCAACGATAATTGGAGTATTGCTACGGTTGCGCAGCGCCACGTGCAGCACGGCACGGTCTTCGGTGCGGTTGATCTTCTCACCGGAGAACATGGATTTGATGGCATCTGCCAGCTCAGTCTCTTTCGCCAGATCTTGCAGCTTCGCCAGCGTCTCTTTGGTGATACGGTTCTTGGAGAAATCCACCAGCATCAGGTCATCGAAGGTGGCGGAAAACTTGCTGAAACGATCGGCATCTTTCGCGAACAGATCCGCGATAGTGACGTCTTTCATTTCATCAAAATGTTTCTGTAGTGCCTGCCATGCAGCGGTCTGCGTTGGGTTGATGTTTTTCATAGCAATACTCTTCTGATTTGAGAATTGTGACTGCGGTCGATTGTAGCGCCTGCAAATAAAAATTGTGATGGTTTTTATGCCATTGCCCTGGTCTGCATCAAACGCAGGTGAAAAGACCCGAAAAGTATAGCTGCTGTCGCGCCCTTCCGGCGTGGCGAAATGTTGGTCAAAAAGGGGTAAAAAGGAGCATAAAATATGGGCCTGTTATAAGTCCTGTTTCTGAGGGGTACCCCCCCATGAAAAATCCGCATAATCCCAGCATTGACAGGACCTCCCCCGCATTTTATTTATAGGGCCGTATTTTGCGCCTGCACCTGTTCTCGCTTCATTCTTGTGCCAAGGTCGCTCTATTCATTCCCTGACACGAGGTTGTTATGACGAGTTTTGTGGTCGCCAAGTTTGGCGGCACCAGTGTGGCAGACTACGCTGCCATGAACCGCAGCGCCGATGTGGTGCTGGCCGATCCGAATACCCGCCTGGTGGTGCTCTCCGCCTCAGCCGGCGTGACGAACCTGCTGGTTTCTTTGTCTGAAGGACTGGAAGCGACCGAGCGTTTCGTGAAGCTGGATGCACTGCGCAAAATTCAGTTCGACATCCTTGAGCGTCTGCAAAACCCGAACGTCATTCGTGAGGAAGTGGAACGCCTGCTGGAAAATATCACTACCCTGGCAGAAGCCGCTTCACTGGCAACCTCTACCGCCCTAACCGATGAACTGGTCAGCCACGGCGAACTGATGTCCACCCTGCTGTTCGTTGAGATCATGCGCGAGCGCAATATTCAGGCGCAGTGGTTCGACGTGCGTAAAGTAATGCGCACCAGCGATCGCTTTGGCCGCGCCGAGCCGGACGTTGAAGCTTTGGCAGAGCTCACTAACCAGCAGCTTGCCCCGCGTCTGGATGAAGGCATAGTGATCACCCAGGGCTTTATCGGCAGCGAAGCCAAAGGGCGCACAACCACGCTGGGCCGTGGCGGCAGCGACTATACCGCCGCCCTGCTGGGTGAAGCCCTGCATGCCACCCGCGTGGATATCTGGACGGACGTGCCGGGCATTTACACCACCGACCCGCGCGTGGTCTCTGCGGCAAAACGCATTGACGTGATCGCCTTTGAAGAAGCGGCTGAAATGGCCACCTTCGGCGCAAAAGTGCTGCATCCGGCCACGCTGCTGCCTGCCGTGCGCAGCGACATTCCGGTCTTCGTTGGCTCCAGTAAAGATCCAAAGGCGGGCGGGACGCTGGTCTGCAAGAAAACCGAGAACCCGCCGCTGTTCCGCG
>NZ_JABMCU010000217.1:0-6816 GCF_013179605.1 Enterobacter sp. CM29
AGTTAGGGTAAAGGGCGCTTGCGCGGTGTCTGGACGGGACTCGCGTTCGCCAGAATCAATCCAGGACTGAATTAATACTGGTGATTTTCCGTTATTCGTCATTTTGAGCGAGACTTCTTTATCTTTCTCTGGATATACGACGCGGGTTCCGGAAATAATCACTGCGCTTTGGGTAGTAAAAGTAATAAAAATTGAAAGTAAAATAAAAAGACGAGATGGGGTTTTGAAGTTCATTGAGGAAGTTCCTTATCAGGCGAGCATGACGCTCGCCTGTGGTCATTACGGAGATATATTTCCGTTATGATTATTCGTAATCGATACTGAAGTTAACCTGGCTTTTCACTGTGCCTGGTGTGGTTGCACCCATGGCGTAGTAACGCACGGTATAAGGCAGGCTGGCGGAACCGCTGCTCATATCAATGCGTGTGGTGTTTGTAGTCTGGTTGGTATTACCCACCTGCAATGGCAGTTCTGATACTTTGTCAACCAGTTGCAACTGGACATTCGTTGCACCATCGGTCATGCCCTCGTCAGTATTCAGTAGATTAAAGGTGCTGGTGTCTACCGTGGAGCCATTTTCAAAGAAGGCCGCCGCAGTGGATGTGCTGGTAACACCAGTGCAGTTGGCCAGTTGAATGCTAAAACCAGTGTCTCCGATAGTTTCACCAGCAGTCTGCAACCGTGAAGTACTGACTTCCGGCAGTATAACGGTTGCCGGTGAAGCCTGACCGTCTACGGTAATATCACACGTGGTGGCGGTCAGCTTACCTTCAAAGTAAATAGTCCCATCTGCGGCTTGTGCCTGTGTACCGAATACCCCAGTTATCAAAGCGGCAGCAATAAAGGTCTTTTTCAAGTTCATTTTACAAACTCCATGTATATTAAAATACTCATGCGAAATAAGATTTGCTGAAGCATGAGTATTAAATTCTATTAATACCCTGCTTTTTTCGAAAACAAATATAACACCAGGTTATGCTACAAGATGTCGGAGCATGTTATTACCTGGATTGATAAAGGTTATCGACAATTGAATACTAATGCTGCATGTACTTTCAGTAAAGCTAATAGTCGTTAACGCGCTAAAAATAGGACTAAATTCTTAATTTTGTTTTTGTGTTTTATCGCGAATTTAGGAATTTAATCTTAAATAAAAAAATATTCAAATAATCCTAAGTGATTGAATTATTATTGTTAAGGTTGTGTTCTTATATGATATCAATAATCATTACTTTCAGATGTTAAGAAAAAAATCCTAATTCCAGTCATCATCACAATTGATAAGTGGAAATACATGTTTGTAAAAAAATGACACTAAAAACTCATTGTCAAGAGAGAAGAAGTGGTATAAATATTTTTCTTGTGATGTTTTTGTTAATTCTTTGTTGTTGTTTTGATGAATTTTAGCAATTAATGCTCTGTACTGAACTTTGTAGCCATAAAATGATGCCTATAAGTCCTTTTTTTGATGTTTAAGAGATGGAAAAAAGAACAAAATTTAGTTTTAAATGGGATTATTCTTAACTTCTGGCAGGACTTTACTTGAGAGCTAATGATTAACAATAAGTAATTACTTTAGGTGATGGTAACGACAATGTAAAATTGTGTGAATAAAAATATAAATGTATTCATATAATTACACGTATGAGAAATAGTAACGGTAAAGATTTATCCGATCAGGTAAATGAAGAAAACGTACCTCACACATTGCAATGAATAGTAAATCTTAAGAAAAACTAATCGATTTATGCCAGGATTTTTCCGTCAAAAACAGTCATTGATTCTTTAAACATGGTGTTTAACTATTCGAGGTGGGTAGTTCAAAAAGGAAGGGGAATAATGGCCCGCAATGGAGAATGAAATGGTGAAAAAAGTAAAGGTAGCCGCAGAACGTACCTGCCAGGAATCTACCATTACCGTGATTACGACTGATAAGTATTTTTTTCTGGCTGTGAAATATTTAATACATTCGATGTTGCCTGAGATCTTGAGTGAGAAAGGCATACTTTATAATGTTGTGCATTGTGAAAGCGTATTTCATATGAACTATCAGGATAAAATTCTGAATGAAGAAAGCCTGCTTATAGCTGATTATGATGTGCGTTTAATAGGTAATTCGCATGTTCTCAAGCTAATGCAGGGGATGAATATCTTTCGTTCTATCATGCTGGTGATCCATAAAGAACTTCCACTGGCAAATGTTGACTTTTACTTGTCAAAGGGGGCATCGCTTAACGTAATCAAAAAAAATCTCCGAGATTTTATACTGCGACCACCTGTGGCGAAATACAGCAGTAACAACCAGTTACTGGCACGCTTTACATCGCGCGAGCACCAGATTATTCGCATGATCCTTAAAGGTAAACGCGTTGAGAGCATTGCAAAAGCATTAAACGTAAGTCCTAAAACCATTTATGCGCATCGTTCACGTATCTATCAAAAAGTTGGTGTGCGTAATCTGCAAGGGCTTTTTCAACATGAAGGGTTGCTGACATCGCAGTGCGAATGGTCAATAAGTTGATAGCATTAACGACTCGATAACCGACCATTCTGTATGTGGATATTCTATAAAAAAGGGCTGTTTGTTATCGGCGAATAAGATCTTATCCCGCAATAAATTATTGTTTTGCATAGTCGTCAATGATCTCTTACTGATGATAAGACCTTGTTAAGGATAAGTTGTCAGATATTGTCCTCGTTTCGCAGTTCACTCAGATACGCCACCCAAGAGAAACTGATTATCAACGTCTCGTGTAGCAATGCGGGGGTTAGCAGCAGCAAGGGGCACATAGGTGGCAGGCGTCCGAAGTTTAACCCGGAACAATGAATTTAGGTTGGAAGGGTTATCGCAAACAACGCGGACAGATAGCAGATGGCGAGAATAAATGACGTTGCAGTTTGCACATTTTTTTAAAAATTTCTCGCTTCCCGTTTGGATAAGTAACTTGCTCATGTTGGAAATTAATAGCCTTTACCTATATTGATCATCAAAACCGGTACTACAATTCTGTGGTTATGTACAGTATATTTGTGGGGTAAATATGCCACGCACTGCAGACATACAGACCGCATTCAATGAGGCTCTACAGCTTAATCCAAAAGGCAATCGCTACCTGAGCACGGACAGCTTTATGACAAAGATTCAAGAGATGAACTTGCATTTCAGCCGGGACGAAGCAAACGCATGGATCGAACATCACCAACCTGATTTCGCCAACAAGACTATCGAAGGCAGTGATAACCGTTACTGGATCCTGTGCAATATGGGGAAGGTATTCTAATGGGATTTGCCTCACCAGCTGCAGACTGCGTAGAGCGCTAGCTATCTCCATCTGTTATTTGCAATATAAGTGCAGAGAGCCGAGTGCTTGAAAATGACGTTGGGTATGCAATTATAGAACCTGTGACAAAAAAATCGCCAGGTGACGTGTTGCTGATCCCATGCTACGGGCATACGCAGTTTGCTAAACCAATGGGCAAGTAACTCATCACGGATGATGGCGAGGATAGAGGGAACAGCTTTGGAAAAGGTTGAGGTTCTAGGGCCGGTAACGTTTTTTATATACCGTGTATAAGGAGATGATTGCCGGGTCATGTAGGGCAAAATGGCGTGAATAATTCCCCCATTATTCCCCGAGAAAATTTTGACAAGAAAAAACCAGCCATAACTGGCTGGTTTTCAATGTGTTTTTGGTCGGCACGAGAGGATTTGAACCTCCGACCCCCGACACCCCATGACGGTGCGCTACCAGGCTGCGCTACGTGCCGACGCATAAAAGGAATACTACTCGATTCCTTTTGGATTGCAAGGGGGAAGCAACGCTAACTGATTCATAAATAATCAGTTAGCGATAAAGCGCTTCTCGTCTGTCAGCACCTGCAACAGCAAGCTGAGCTGCGGTTTCTGGTCTTTCAGCTTCTCACCTTCGAGGCTGTACGTCTGGTAATTGCCGTTGCTGTTCAGCACAAGGGACAGCGTCGGCGTGGTCACCACCAGCGTGTTTTCGCCAGCAGCCGTGACCCAATTATGACGCCGCGTGGCGCTAAAGAGGTCTTGTCCCTGCGAGTATTCAATTGCCGGCGTGCTAACGTGCAGCAGCCGCTGCATTAACGTGGTCATGACGTCTTTATGGTCGGTCAGCATATTGATGCGTTGCGCGGGAGTGCCCGGCCAGTGGATCACCAGCGGGACATGCAGGTTCGGGCGCGACCAGTCCATGCCCTTCGCTTCGTCGCCGAGCGGCACGCCATGCCCCGCCGTGATAATGACGACCGTATTGTCCAGCTTGCCCGCGTCGCGCAGGGCGGTCAGCACGCGAGCGATCTGCGCATCGACATCACCCGCCGCACGGCTATAGCGGCGCGCGAAGCCTTTCTGATTGCTGTCATCAAGATTTGTGCCGTTAAACGCAACCCAGGAGAACCAGCGGTTATCTTCCTGTGCATAGCGCTTCAGCCAGTCTATCCACTGGTCAGCAGTCCGATCGTCAGACTGGCTCTGCGCGGCTGGCAGTGAGAAATCAGACAGCAGCGCCTGGCGGTACAGCGAGCTGTTGAAACCATCAGAGGCGAACAGCCCCAGCTGGTAGCCCTGCTGATTAAGCCCGGTAATCAATGCAGCCGGAATACGGGCCGACAGCACGCCGTCCATATAGCTCGGTGAAATACCGTAGAACAGACCGAAAATACCCGCGTCGGTCGAATTACCGGAACTCATATGCTGAGTGAATACGATGTTGTTCTCAGCGAATTCAGCCAGGGCAGGCATTTGCTTCTCATAGCGAGAATAGTTCAGGCCATCGACGGTAATCAGCAGCACGTTCTGACCGCGCCCCATGTCGCGATATTTCAGATCGCTCAGGGGATACTGCACGCTGACCGCTTCCGGATTACCCTGTTCGACCAGACGACGCTGATACTCCTGCGCGTCCAGCAGACCGTGTTTTTCAAGGAAACGACGTGCCGTCATCGGATAGGAGAGCGGCAGATTCGCGCGCTGCATGGTAATAGGGCGGTAGAAGTTCGCATCTGCCCAGATATACATCAGGTGCGAACCGATAAATGAGGCGAAAAAGAGCGCCGCGACGGGCTTCGCATAATGTCGGCGTCGGGTCAGGCTGCGGAGCTTTTGCCAGCTCCACGTCGCAAACAACATTTCGATCAGCAGGATAATCGGCACGCTGATAAACATCAGCTGCCAGTCGCGGGCGGTCTCGTTCTGATCCGGGTTAATCACCAGCTCCCAGACGACAGGATTCAGGTGCAGGTGGAACCGGGTAAAAACTTCGCTGTCGATAAGCAACAGCGTCATGCCCGCCGTCGCAAGAATGGCGGACAGGAAGCGCATCAGCCGCTGCGACATGACGATAAACGTCAGTGGGAACAGGATCAGCAGATAGGTGGCGAAGACCAGAAAGCTAAAGTGACCAACAAGGCTCATCCACGAGTAGATACGCCCGGTTAACGTGGTTGGCCAGTCCGCCACAAACAGATAACGGCAGCCGAGCACCATCGCCAACAGAATGTTGAACAGGGCAAACCAGTGCCCCCAGCTGACCATCTGGGAGACTTTTTCACGGTAGCGCTGACGATTCGTCACCATAAACTGTTGTTCGTTTCCCTTAGTGTGCCTGGTCGTCGCTAACGGATGACTGCAAAGCCTGGGCGAAAGATTTGGCGATCGCCTGACGCTGAGCCGGAGCAACGCTGGTATTGATCAGGTTGGTAACCATATTTCCCAAAACCATCAGGGAGAGATCGGTTGGCGTTTTATGTTTTTCCAGTACGTTGACCAGCTCACTGAGCAGTTGTTCAACGTGTTCGTCACTGTAGCGGGAATGTTGTGGCATAAATCAAAATCAGTTTGTTGAGAGAAGGGCGACATATTACCGTAGCAACAGCTTTTTTTCCCCTTTTTTATCTTCTGTTGCACACATGCGTTGGTGGTGGTTGAATACCGCCCGGTCTAAAAGGAGAGTTTATCATGAGTCTGGAAATCAACCAGATTGCCTTGCACCAGCTTATCAAGCGTGATGAGCAAACCCTTGAAGTGGTGCTACGCGATTCGTTACTGGAACCAACGCCTACCGTTGTCGAGATGATGGCGGAGTTGCATCGCGTCTACAGCGCGAAAAATAAAGCCTATGGCTTGTTCAGCGAAGAGAGCGAGCTGGCGGATAGCCTGCGCCTGCAACGTCAGGGCGAAGAGGATTTCCTGGCATTCAGCCGCGCTGCAACCGGCCGTCTTCGTGACGAACTGGCGAAATATCCCTTCGCCGATGGCGGTATCGTCCTGTTCTGCCACTACCGCTATCTGGCGGTAGAGTATCTGCTGGTCACCGTGCTGAATAATTTAAGCAGCATGCGTGTGAACGAGCAGTTGGATATCAGCTCAACGCACTATCTGGATATCAACCATGCGGATATTGTGGCGCGTATTGATTTAACCGAATGGGAAACCAATCCGGAATCGACGCGCTACCTGACCTTCCTTAAAGGCCGCGTGGGCCGCAAAGTGGCCGATTTCTTTATGGACTTCCTCGGTGCCAGTGAAGGGCTGAACGCCAAAGCGCAGAACAAAGGTCTGCTCCAGGCGGTGGATGACTTTACCGCTGAGGCGCAGCTGGATAAATCTGAGCGTCAGACCGTGCGTCAGCAGGTTTACAGCTACTGTAACGAGCAGTTACAGGCCGGGGAAGAGATTGAGCTGGAGTCGCTGTCCAAAGAGCTGGCGGGCGTCAGCGAAGTCAGCTTCCAGGAATTTACCGCGGAAAAAGGCTATGAGCTGGAAGAGAGCTTCCCGGCGGATCGCAGTAC
>NZ_JABMCU010000218.1:0-6810 GCF_013179605.1 Enterobacter sp. CM29
GAAGTTTTCCATACGATCCTCCCCGCCTGCTTGCTCTTCATTGCTGTTGATCTGTCCGCTGGGATCCGATGCCTGGTTAGGCTCGTCTTTTCGCGTTCCGTGAGAGATGAAGTTGACCACGTCGAGCCGGCTGACTTCGTGTTTACGCAGCAGGTAGGCCGCCTGGGACTCCTGCTCACTGAAGATGGCGACCAGCACATTGGCGCCCGTCACTTCGCTACGTCCGGAAGACTGGACGTGGAAAACCGCGCGCTGCAGCACGCGCTGGAAGCTGAGCGTCGGCTGTGTGTCGCGCTCTTCTTCACTGGCTGGCAGCACCGGTGTGGTTTGTTCGATGAAGGCTTCGAGTTCCTGACGTAGCGCCACCAGATCCACGGAGCAGGCTTCCAGCGCTTCGCGGGCAGATGGGTTGCTAAGCAGTGCGAGCAGCAAATGCTCGACGGTCATAAACTCATGTCGGTGCTCACGCGCTCTGGCGAAAGCCATGTTTAAACTGAGTTCCAGTTCTTGATTGAGCATAGGCACCTCCCCCAATTTTATGCCTTATCAGGCCTTTTCCAGCGTACACAGCAACGGATGCTCGTTCTCCCTTGCATAGTCGTTCACCATCGCTACTTTGGTTTCCGCTACTTCGGCAGTAAAGATGCCGCAGATCGCTTTGCCACGATAATGAACGGTAAGCATCAGTTGCGTTGCACGTTCAACATCATAAGAAAAGAACTTTTGTAGCACGTCAATAACAAATTCCATCGGCGTGTAATCATCGTTCATTAACATAACTTTATACATAGATGGCGGTTTTAGCGCGTCGCGCACTTTATCTTCCGCCAGCTGGTCAAAATCCAGCCAATCGTTGGTCTTACCCATTATGCATAACCACTTTGAATCTACCTCAGATGTTAGATAACAATCATCTATTACTGTCATCCGCGATGTCTGTCACAAACTGTTGCAATAGCGTTAACTGCCTCAAATTTTGGTTGATTATTGTCCCAACTCCAGCGCCAAACGCTTGACGGCTTCTTCCGTTTCTCTAAATTGTACAAGCGTGAGTTGGCGAGGTTTTGAACAGCCCCCACTCCACCACCGGTTCATTCCATCTTAATTTATAAGATTTACGAAGGATGTCGAAGCATGGAAATGGGTACTGTTAAGTGGTTCAACAACGCCAAGGGGTTTGGCTTCATTTGCCCCGAAGGCGGCGGCGAGGATATCTTCGCTCACTATTCCACCATTCAGATGGATGGTTACAGGACGCTCAAAGCCGGGCAGTCCGTCCGGTTCGATGTACACCAGGGGCCAAAAGGCAATCATGCCAGTCTGATCGTCCCCGTTGAAGCAGAAGCGGTTGCATAGCTCTCTGATTCATTGTGTACACCCTGCAGGCAAAATGCCAGCCCGATCGGCTGGCATTTTTATTTTCGGGTTATTCGCGCGCCAGCGCATCCACCGGATCCAGCCGCGCCGCGTTTCGCGCCGGTAGCCAGCCGAACAGAATTCCGGTGAAGGTGGAACATAAAAACGCCGTCAGGATCGCCATCGGCGAGAAGCCAATCTCCCAGCCCGGTAAGAAGAGCTGGAGCGCAAAGGCGATCATCATCGAGAGCGCAATCCCCATCGCACCGCCCACCAGACACACCAGCACCGCTTCAATCAAAAATTGCTGCAGCACGTCGCTGGCTCTGGCTCCGACCGCCATGCGGATGCCGATCTCCCGCGTACGTTCGGTCACCGACACCAGCATAATGTTCATCACCCCTATCCCGCCGACGACCAGCGAAATCACCGCCACCAGCGTCAGGAACAGCTGAAGAGTACGTGTGGTCTTTTCCGCCGTTTTCAAGAGGCCATCCATATTCCAGGTGAAGAAATCCTTTTTCCCGTGGCGCAGGGTTAACAGCCGCTCCAGCTGCTGTTCCGCCAGCCCGCTGTCGTAGCCCTCCTTCACTCGAACGGTAATAGAGTTAAGCCATGACTGCCCCATGATGCGCCCGGAAATGGTGGTGTACGGCAGCCAGACGCGCAGGATTTTACTGCTGCCGAACATCGACTGCTTCTCTTCCGCCACGCCGATCACCGTCGCTGGCATGTTGCCTACGAGGATCACTTCCCCCACCACATTGGTCTTATTCGGGAACAGCTGCCTGCGGGAGTTAGCGTCTAACACCACCACCTGCGCCCTGCCCGCCAGCTGTTCAGCGTTGAAGGTCGCCCCTTCGCTGAAGGTCATGCCGTAGACGTTGAAGTAATCTCCGCTGACGCCGTTAGCGCTGGCCGCCACGTCGATGTTGCCGTAGCGCAGACGCAGGTTTTGCGAGACAGCAGGCGTGGCGGAGTTCACCCACGGCTGCTTCTGAATAGCCGCCAGATCGTCATACTTCAGCGCCTGCTGATACTGCGGCTCGTCGTCGCCAAAATCTTTGCCGGGGTAAACGTCGATGGTGTTAGTCCCGATGGCGCGAATATCTGCCAGCACCAGCTGTTTCGCCGCATCGCCCACCACCACAATCGACACCACTGAGGCAATACCAATAATGATGCCAAGCATGGTCAGCAGAGTGCGCATTTTGTTGGCCGCCATCGCCAGCCAGGCCATGGTCAGCGCCTCGCGGAAACCGCTGGAAAACTGGCCCCAGCCAGTTGCGGCCGGCAGCGCCTCTTTCGCCGCCGCCGCTCTGGACTGACGTGGCGGCGGGTTGCTGACCAGCTCGCCGTCGTGGATCTCGATAATGCGTTCCGCCTGCGCTGCCACCTGCGGATCGTGGGTGACGATAATCACCGTATGCCCCTGATCGCGAAGCTGATGCAGGATCGCCATCACCTCTTCACCGGAATGGCTGTCGAGCGCACCGGTTGGCTCATCGGCGAGGATCACCTGCCCCCCGTTCATCAGCGCGCGGGCAATACTCACGCGTTGCTGCTGACCGCCGGAAAGCTGCGAAGGCTGATAATCAACACGCTCCGCCAGCCCAAGACGCGTTAACAGCGCCTTCGCGCGTTCGAGGCGTTTTTTGCGCTCGACGCCCGCATACACCGCCGGCACTTCCACATTCTGCGCCGCGCTCAGGTGTGAAAGCAGATGGTAACGCTGGAAGATAAAGCCAAAATGCTCGCGACGCAGCTTCGCCAGCGCGTCGCCGTCCAGGGTGGAAACATCCGTCCCGGCCACGCGATAGGTGCCGCTGGTAGGCTTATCCAGACAGCCGAGAATGTTCATCAGCGTTGATTTACCCGAGCCCGATGCCCCGACAATCGCCACCATTTCACCGGCTTCAACGCGCAGGGAGATGCCTTTCAGCACTTCCACCGGCCCGTCGCCGGACGGATAGCTGCGACGAATGTCATTCAGCTCAAGCAGCGCCGTCATTGCGCGGCTCCAGGCAGGCTTTCGCTGGTGACCACTTCCTCACCCTCTTCCAGCCCTTTTACCACCACCACGTCGGTGTCGTTACGTGCGCCAATCACCACTTCCCGCTCGCGGGTTTCACCGTTGCGCAGCACTTTCACCTTGTAGCGATTGTCCCCGGCGGATTCGCCCAGCGCGGAGAGCGGAACCGTCAGCACGTTTTTCACGCCGGTCAACTGGATATGCACCTGAGCGGTCATGTCCAGACGCAGCACGCCCTGCGGGTTTGGCACCTCAAAACGCGCATAGTAGAAGATGGCGTCGTTGACCTTCTCCGGCGTCGGCAGGATATCTTTCAGCATCCCTTCATAGCGGGTTTGCGGATCGCCCAGCACCGTAAACCAGGCTTTCTGCCCCGGCTTAAGGTGAATGACGTCCGCTTCAGATACCTGGGCTTTCACCAGCATGGTGCTCATATCCGCCAGGGTCAGGATGTTCGGCGCCTGCTGCGCGGCGATGACCGTCTGGCCTTGCAGGGTGGTTATCTGCGTCACTTCCCCGGCCATTGGCGCAACGATTTGCGTGTAATCGAGGTTGGTTTTCGCCGTATCCAGCGAGGCCTGATTCCGCTTGATTTGCGCATCGATGGTGCCAATCTGCGCCTGCTTCACCGCCAGCTCCGTGGCGGCTGTGTCCAAATCCTGTTTCGAGATGGCCTGCGTTTTCGCCAGCGCCTGCTGGCGCGACAGGGTGACCTGAGCGAGATTACGCTCCGCCTGAGCCTGAGCGCGCTGCGCGCGCAACTCCATCAGCGTCGCTTCCACCTCGCGGATCTGGTTTTGCGCCTGCTCAGGATCGATCACGCCCAGCAACTGGCCTTTTTTAACCTTATCGCCAATCTCAACCGACAGGGTTTTAAGCTGACCGCTGACCTGCGCGCCCACGTCAACCTTACGCAGGGCATCCAGCTTCCCCGTCGCCAGCACGTTTTGTTGCAGCTCGCCCGGACGAACAATCAGCGTTTGATACTGTGGTACCGGCGCGTTCAGTACCTTCCATAACCAGAATCCGCCTGCTAACACCACTACCGCCAGCAGCAGAAACAGCTTTCTGCGTTTTCCCTTCAGGTTCATAAATATTCCAAATAATTGTTCTGGCTATCATCACCGTTGATTTTATCTAAACCACTCCTCAACGAAACCCCCGATCCCCGTAATCGTCGGGAATTGTTTACCCGATGTTGATAAAGCGCCTGCTGAAATAGCGAAATTCCACCAGAAGCAGGATCTAACATGTCTTCCATCGTCGATACACCTTATTCAACGCTGTCCCAGCCTAAATCGGGCTGGCAACTGTTTAAAAGCCTGGCATCGGGTTCCCTCACGCCGGGGCTGGCGTGGCAAAATCCGGCCTATCGACGTAAGTTTATGCTGCGCTCGCTGGCAACGCCGTTCACCACTGCGCGCCTGCTCGGAAACCTTGCAAAACAGCCCCGTCTGATGCAGATCCTGCGCGTGCAGCCCGGCCTGCCGTGCCGCCTGCACCGACCGTGGCTGACCGTCAATATGGGCCGTCAGAATACGCTGGACGCATTGGACAATCACTATCAGATGATGAGCCGCCATCTTCCGGCGTCACTGCTGAACGGCTACCTTTCCAGCCAGGGCATCACGCTGGTGACGTTAACGGGCAAAGAGGAGCAGCAGTTTAGCGTTCGCCTGAGCGCGGATGCGTTTCTGGACAAAGAAGGGGAAGCGACCCTCACTTTTTGCGACCACCAGAACACGGTGCTGGCCGAGCTGACCTTTACGCTGTGCAAATACCAGGGCAAGTCAACGCTCTTCATCGGCGGAATGCAGGGGGCGAAAGCGCATGTCCCGCACGAGCACATTCAGCTGGCGACCAAAGCCTGTCACGGACTGTTCCCAAAACGTCTGCTGGTTGAAGCGGTCATGACGCTGGCAGGCGCCTTCCCCGTCGAGCAGATCCTCGCGGTGAGTAACGCCACCCACATCTACCGCAGCTGGCGCTATCGCAAGAAAAAAGAGGGAAAATTGCTGGCTGACTATGACAGCTTCTGGCGCTCCCTTGGCGGACAGCAGCAGGAGAACGGCAACTTTGCCCTGCCACTGACCATGCCACGCAAACCGATGGAAGAGATTGCGAGTAAAAAACGATCCGAGTACCGCCGCCGCTATATCCTGCTTGATAGCCTGCTCCAACAGGTATCGCAGGCGACTGCCCGTTAATCGGCTCTCCCGCGTGCCAGCCAGAGGACGCGGGAGAACATTTTACGCAGCAGCGTGGGCACCGACTCCACGCCCCGCCTGCCCGCTTCCGTCGCGACTTCAATGGCCAAATCCGGTTTTGACGACCGATGGATAGCTTTGGCAATCACCCGACGCATATTCATGGGCACATCCACCGGGATCATCGCCACGCGGTGAAAGACGTCGTCAAATCCCTGGCGGTACATAAAGTGCTCCATGTCCATCGCGGGCAGCGTGGTCAGATGTTCCCGCTCCTCTTCCCGATCGTTATTGAGCAGGCTACGCACGGTCGCCGCATATTTTTTACCCGCCTCATCGCCATCCACCAGCACGTGCCACTCTATCCCCATCCGGCGCGCAAATTTGATCAGCGGCTTTAAGCCAGACTGAGCAAATTCGATCACTTTGATGCCTTCGGCATCAAAGTGGTGTCCGCACTGGCGAGCCAGCTCGTTTATCACCCAGGTTTCAGTTTCACCTTCCACCAGCAACCAGCAGCGGGCAAACAGGGAAGAGGCTCGGTTAAAACGGATATGAAACGCAATGCGTCGGCCATCTTCGGCATTTAACCCGCCGGGCCCGAGCCGGTAGGCGGTGACCCGCGAGGATTCACGCACCAGGCGGCAGACATACTCCACCGGCGTCAGGGAGAGCAGCTCGCCGGAATTCGTGGTGGTGACACGCTGCAACGGCAGCAGATTAAGAAGATGCCACGCCACGGAAAGCATAATCGGGTGCAGCCGCGTTTCCGGATCTTCTACCAGCAGCAGCGGGCGCGCGTCCCGATCCAGGCGCACCGTCCCTTTCGCCTGTAACAGCGTGGAGAATAATCCCAGCAGGATCACCCGATGCGTGCGCCCGCTGGGGCGGTCGATCATGCGGTTGATAATATCGAGATAGCGCCAGCTTCGTTGCTCGTCGTGCGAGCGGCGGCGCATCAGGCGGTGGCGCGCCTGCCCCGTTCCCTGCTCAGAGAAGTAGTGCTCCAGCAGTTGCACCATGGCAGACAGCCCCTGACGGATCTGGCCGTCGGTGAGGTTCTGCGGCCGTGAGACCAGTTCACGGGCGAGGAAATCCAGTTCGCGGGCGGTTACTTCCACCTCGGGCATATTCGGCACGGCGCCGTTACGGATCCGCCGCATAAAGCGCGCGTCTCGTAAGCGCAACACGGGGGAGAGGCGGATCAGATGGCGG
>NZ_JABMCU010000219.1:0-6763 GCF_013179605.1 Enterobacter sp. CM29
CTGCGTTGGCCGGGATTTCGATCACAACGTAGATGTCTTCTGGCAGTTCTTTACCCGCAGGGACGTTGAGTAAGCTCATGTCGGTGTCCTTTAAAATGGATGGTAAACAAGTGGCAGGTATTATAGCCAACTGGCGCTGAAAGTCTTCGCCTGTTTTCGTCTTATCTCCCTCGCGCTTTCACTTTTCAGACCGTTTCCATGACAGGATAATCCATAAACTCAGCCGCATTTTAAATGTGGAAATGAAAGCGATTACAAACTTGTGATTAACGTTTTATTCACTTTTCTGAAGTGTGATGTAACGCAATCCGTAACATATTCCATTGGCTATAGTTCATCCGCAGAACATCTTTTAACCAACAATAACCTACCCTACGAGGACGTTCATATGTGGAAGCGCTTACTTCTTGTTACAGCAGTTTCGGCAGCCATGTCGTCTATGGCGATGGCCGCACCGTTAACCGTTGGATTTTCGCAGGTCGGATCTGAATCCGGCTGGCGCGCCGCTGAAACGAACGTGGCGAAAAGTGAGGCCGAAAAGCGCGGTATTACCCTGAAAATCGCCGATGGTCAGCAAAAGCAAGAGAATCAGATTAAAGCGGTGCGCTCTTTTATCGCTCAGGGCGTGGATGCCATCTTTATCGCCCCGGTTGTTGCCACGGGCTGGGAACCGGTGCTGAAGGAAGCTAAAGAAGCTGAAATTCCTGTGTTCCTGCTCGACCGTTCCATCGACGTAAAAGACAAATCTCTCTATATGACCACCGTCACCGCCGATAACGTGCTGGAAGGCAAACTGATTGGTGACTGGCTGGTGAAGCAGGTGGATGGCAAGCCGTGTAACGTGGTTGAGTTGCAGGGCACCGTCGGGGCGAGCGTGGCTATCGACCGTAAGAAAGGTTTCGCGGAGGCCATCGCCAAAGCACCAAACATCAAGATCATCCGTTCTCAGTCCGGCGACTTCACCCGCAGCAAAGGTAAAGAGGTCATGGAAAGCTTCATCAAGGCAGAAAATAACGGCAAAAATATCTGCATGGTTTACGCCCACAACGACGACATGGTGATCGGCGCCATCCAGGCCATCAAAGAAGCGGGCCTGAAGCCGGGCAAAGATATTCTCACCGGCTCGATCGACGGCGTACCGGACATCTACAAAGCGATGATTGACGGCGAAGCGAACGCCAGCGTGGAGCTGACGCCGAACATGGCGGGCCCGGCATTCGATGCGCTGGAGAAATTCAAGAAAGACGGCACCCAGCCTGAGAAGTTGACCATCACCAAATCCACGCTCTACCTGCCGGACACGGCGAAAGAAGAGTTAGAGAAGAAGAAAAATATGGGCTACTGATCAGTGACATTGCCGGGTGGCGCTGCGCTTACCCGGCCTACGATACGCTCATTTGTAGGCCGGATAAGCGTAGCGTCATCCGGCTTAATGCAGGGGGAAACCATGACCACCGAACAACACCAGGAAATCCTCCGCACAGAGGGCCTGAGTAAATTTTTCCCTGGCGTTAAGGCGCTGGATAACGTTGATTTCAGCCTGCGGCGTGGGGAGATCATGGCGTTGCTCGGCGAAAACGGGGCGGGGAAGTCGACGCTGATTAAAACCCTGACCGGGGTCTATCACGCCGATCGCGGCGCTATCTGGCTGGAAGGTAATGCTATTTCGCCCAAAAATACCGCGCATGCGCAGCAACTGGGGATCGGCACGGTCTACCAGGAAGTGAACCTGCTGCCAAACATGTCGGTAGCGGATAACCTGTTTATTGGCCGCGAGCCCAGACGTTTTGGCCTGCTGCGCCGTAAAGAGATGGAAGCGCGCGCCGCGAAGCTGATGGAATCGTATGGCTTCTCTCTCGACGTGCGCGAACCGCTGAACCGTTTTTCCGTGGCGATGCAGCAGATCGTGGCGATCTGTCGCGCTATCGATCTCTCGGCGAAAGTGCTGATCCTCGATGAACCCACCGCCAGCCTCGATACCCAGGAAGTGGAGATGCTTTTTACCCTGATGCGCCAGCTGCGCGATCAGGGCGTGAGCCTGATCTTTGTTACGCACTTCCTCGATCAGGTTTACGAGGTAAGCGACCGTATTACGGTGCTGCGCAACGGCGGCTTTGTCGGCTGCCGGGAAACCCGCGAGCTGCCGCAGATTGAGCTGGTCAAAATGATGCTGGGTCGCGAGCTGGAGACCAACGCACTCCAGCGTGCGGGCCGCACGCTGCTGAGCGAAAAACCGATCGCCGCGTTTCACGATTACGGCAAAAAAGGGACCATCGCGCCGTTTAACCTCGAGGTACGCCCCGGTGAAATTGTGGGTCTGGCAGGGCTGTTAGGCTCCGGGCGCACCGAAACCGCCGAAGTGATCTTCGGGATCAAACCTGCCGACAGCGGAACGGCGCTGATCAAAGGCAAACCGCAAACGCTACGTTCACCGCATCAGGCGTCGTGCCTCGGCGTGGGCTTCTGCCCGGAGGACAGAAAAACGGACGGGATTATTGCCGCCGCCTCGGTGCGGGAAAACATCATTCTGGCGCTACAGGCCCAGCGCGGCTGGCTGCGTCCGATCCCTAAGCGCGAGCAGAACGCGATTGCCGAGCGCTTCATCCGCCAGCTCGGTATCCGTACCCCGAGCGCGGAACAGCCCATCGAGTTCCTTTCGGGCGGTAATCAGCAGAAGGTGTTGCTCTCGCGCTGGCTGCTGACCAAACCGCAGTTCCTGATCCTCGACGAGCCCACGCGCGGTATCGACGTGGGCGCGCATGCCGAAATCATCCGGCTTATCGAAACGCTGTGCGCCGACGGTCTGGCGCTGCTGGTGATCTCGTCTGAGCTGGAGGAGCTGGTTGGCTATGCCGATCGCGTCATCATCATGCGCGATCGCAGGCAGGTGGCAGAAATCCCGCTGGATAAACTGTCGGTTCCGGCGATCATGAATGCCATCGCGGCGTAAGGAGTCATATGTGATGTCCCGTTCTCTTTCGCAAACTGGCGAAGCGAAGCGCCGCTTCAGCTGGCCGACCGGCACGCCGCAAATCGTGGCGCTGCTGCTGGTGCTGCTGGTGGATAGCCTGGTAGCTCCGCATTTCTTCCAGATCGTCGTGCAGGATGGCCGCCTGTTTGGTAGCCCGATCGACATCTTAAACCGTGCCGCGCCCGTGGCACTGCTGGCGATGGGCATGACGCTGGTGATTGCCACCGGCGGGATTGACCTCTCCGTCGGTGCGGTAATGGCAATTGCGGGCGCCACCGCCGCCTCGATGACCGTTGCCGGGCACAGCCTGCCGGTGGTTCTGCTGGCCGCGCTGGGCTCCGGTGTATTAGCCGGGCTGTGGAACGGCATTCTGGTCGCGGTGCTCAAGATCCAGCCGTTTGTCGCGACGTTGATTTTGATGGTGGCCGGGCGCGGTGTGGCGCAGCTTATCACCTCCGGTCAAATCGTCACCTTTACCTCCCCGAATCTTGCGTGGATCGGCAGCGGTAATTTTCTGTTCTTCCCGACGCCGGTAATCGTCGCGCTGGTGACGCTGGTGGTGTTCTGGCTTTTCACCCGCAAAACGGCGCTCGGGATGTTCATCGAAGCGGTGGGAATTAACATTCGGGCCGCGAAAAACGCCGGGGTAAATACACGGCTGATGGTGATGCTGACCTATGTGCTGAGCGGCGTCTGTGCTGCGATTGCCGGGGTGATTGTGGCGGCCGACATTCGCGGGGCGGATGCCAACAACGCCGGACTCTGGCTGGAGCTTGATGCGATCCTCGCGGTGGTTATCGGCGGTGGGTCGCTGATGGGCGGACGTTTTAATCTGCTGCTCTCGGTGGTGGGGGCGTTAATTATTCAGGGTATGAATACCGGTATTTTGCTCTCCGGGTTCCAGCCGGAGCTTAATCAGGTCGTCAAAGCGGTCGTGGTGCTTATCGTACTTATCGTGCAGTCGCCGCGCTTTATCACTCTCATTAAGGGGTTCCGCGGTCATGATAAAACGTAATTTGCCGTTAATGATCACGCTGGGTGTGTTCGTGCTGGGATACCTTTACTGCCTGACCCAGTTCCCGGGCTTCGCCTCCACGCGGGTGATTTGCAACATCCTGACCGACAACGCCTTTTTAGGCATTATCGCCGTCGGCATGACGTTTGTGATCCTCTCCGGCGGGATCGATCTCTCCGTTGGGTCGGTGATCGCCTTTACCGGCGTGTTCCTTGCCAAGGCGATTGGCTTTTGGGGTATTTCGCCGCTGCTGGCGTTTCCGCTGGTGCTGGTCATGGGCTGCGCGTTCGGCGCCTTTATGGGGCTTTTGATCGACGCGCTGAAAATACCGGCGTTTATCATCACCCTCGCCGGGATGTTCTTCCTGCGCGGCGTGAGCTATCTGGTGTCGGAGGAGTCAATTCCGATTAACCATCCGATCTACGACACGCTCTCCAGCCTTGCGTGGAAAATTCCCGGTGGAGGGCGCCTGAGCGCAATGGGGCTGCTGATGCTGGGCGTGGTGGTGATCGGGATCTTCCTCGCTCACCGTACCCGGTTTGGTAACCAGGTTTATGCCATTGGCGGCAGCGCCACGTCCGCGAACCTGATGGGGATTTCCACGCGCAGCACCACCATCCGCATCTATATGCTTTCGACCGGCCTTGCCACGCTCGCGGGGATTGTGTTTTCGGTATACACCCAGGCAGGCTATGCCCTGGCGGGGGTGGGCGTTGAGCTTGACGCCATTGCCTCGGTGGTGATTGGCGGTACGCTGCTCAGCGGCGGGGTAGGGACGGTGCTCGGTACGCTGTTTGGCGTGGCGATCCAGGGGCTGATTCAGACCTATATCAACTTCGACGGCACGCTCAGCTCCTGGTGGACCAAAATCGCCATCGGTATTCTGCTGTTTATTTTTATCGCGCTCCAGCGCGGCCTGACGGTGCTGTGGGAGAACCGCCAGAGCTCGCCTGTTACCCGTGTGAATACATCTTTAACAGGGCGATAACATGCTGAAATTGCTTAAACTCTAAACATTTTCCGGTAGCGGTCGATACTCTTTTTTTATGCCCAGAAATATCTCGCTACCGGAAATAACATCATGCTTAAAACGCTATCGATTCGTACCGGCTTGCTCTCTTTACTGGCCGTTATGACCCTTCTGCTGCTGATTGTCAGCGGCATTGGCATTTATGCCCTTACGCAAAGTTCTGCTTCTCTCCAGCGCATCAATCATCTTCAGGGTGAACAGATGGTGCAGCTGAATGCCGGCTATACGCTGATCCTGCGCGCGCGTAACGAAGCGGGTCAGGCCGTCCGCATGATGGAGGTCGGCCTGCTGGACGATGCGGCCAGGGCGGTCAAAACCATTAACCAGGAAGTGGCGCTGGCACAGAAAACGCTCAAGGGCGTGATCGGCGGCGGCGTGGCGGATGAGCAGGGACAAAAGCTGCTGGATAACGTCGCCTCGAGCCTGGCGGTGTACAACCAGCAGGGTATCAGCCCGATGCTGAAAGCCCTGAACGAGCAAAGCGCGGACGGCTATTACGATCTGCTGGAAAGCAAGCTGGTCCCGGTGGCGAAGCAGTTTGATAACGATATGCAGGCGTTCCAGACGTGGAGCGAAGCGCGCGGCAAAGCGGAGGTGAGCGCCGTGCAGGCGAGTAAAACCCGTGTGCTGATCCTGATTATCGTCGCGGCGCTGCTGACGGCAGGCATTATCGTGCTGGCCTGGCTGGTGCTGCGCCATATGCTGCTCAAGCCGCTTTCAGCCTCAATTGCCCAGCTGGAGCACGTAGCGGCCGGGGATTTAACCCACACCCTGAACGCGCCCGCGAGCCAGGAATTTAATCGCCTCAACGCGGTTATCGAAGAGATGCGCCAGTCGCTGATGAATTCCGTTCTGCGGGTGCGTGACGCCAGCTCGCAGATTGATACCGGCAGCCGCGAGCTGACGGCAGGGAACCTGAACCTTGCCCAGCGCACGGAATCCACCGCCACCTCGCTGGAGCAGACGGCCGCCAGCATGGAAGAGATCACCGCCACGGTGAAACTTAACGCCGATAACGCCGGGCAGGCGCACCAGCTGGCGCAGTCGGTCTCCGATACCGCCGATCACGGCAGCGAAATGGTCTGCTATGTCATTGAGAAGATGCGCGACATCGCCGGCAGCTCGGCACGCATCGCCGATATCCTGAGCGTCATCGACGGCATTGCCTTCCAGACCAATATTCTGGCGCTGAACGCCTCCGTGGAAGCGGCGCGCGCGGGCGAGCAGGGACGGGGTTTTGCGGTCGTGGCGGGTGAGGTGCGCAATCTCGCCAGCCGCAGTGCCGATGCGGCGAAAGAGATCCGCTCGCTTATCAGCGATTCGCAAACCCACGTGAACGAGGGCAGCGAGCTGGCGCAACAGGCCGGTGAGACGATGGACGAGATCGCCACTGAAGTGCTGCGTATGACCAAACTGATGCGAGAAATTGCGACGGCGTCTCAGGAGCAGAGCCGCGGTATTGAGCAGGTTAACATTGCCGTCAATCAGATGGATGAAACGGCGCAACAAAATGCGGCGCTGGTTCAGCAGTCCTCTGCGGCAACGCGTTCCCTGGAGGAACAATCGCGCGAGCTGATGGAGGCGATGGCATCCTTCAAACTGACGGCGCAAACGGCATGATAAAAATAGGGGAGCCTGTCGGGCTCCCCTATTTACGCGTTACGCGTCCGGGAATTCGCGGATCATGCGTTCAACGTCTTCCACCATGTGGTCGTTGCCGACAAAGAACGAACGGCGCTGGTGCAGG
>NZ_JABMCU010000022.1:0-32599 GCF_013179605.1 Enterobacter sp. CM29
ACTTAACAGCTTCCGCGCGGCCAGGTTTGGTGTCGGATAACCAATAGTTTCCGCCACCTGTTTTGCCACATCCGGGCGCAGCAGGAAGTTAATCAGCTTCAGGGCGCCATCGACGTTTTTCGCATTAGCCGGGATCGCGAGGCTGTCCATCCAGAAGATGCCGCCCTCTTTCGGCCAGACCACCTCCAGCGGCGTACCGGCCTGACGCGCCACAAACGCAGAGCCGTTCCAGACCATCCCCAGATTCACTTCACCTTCCATATACGGGTTAGCCGGGTTATCCGAGTTGAACGCCGCCACGTTTGGCATCAGCTTTTTCAGTTCGTTATACGCCGCTTCGATCTCTTTCGGATCGGTGGTGTTGCCGGAGTAGCCGAGTTTACGCAGCGCAATCTGGAACACTTCGCGCGCATCATCGGTTAACAGCAGGCTGCTTTTGTATTCCGGCTTCCAAAGATCAGCCCAGGATGAAACCGTTTTTGGATCAACGGCATCGCTGTTGACGCCAATTGCCGTCGCGCCCCAGATGTACGGAATGGAATAATCGTTGTTCGGGTCGAATGGCTTGTTTAGCATCTCAGGATCGAGGTTTGAAAAATTGGTTAGCTTCGTTTTATCGACCTTCTGGATCATGCCTTCTTTGCGCATCTTGTCGACGAAATAGGTCGACGGCACCACCAGGTCATACGCGCCATCTTTATAGGTTTTGAGCTTGGCGTACATGGTTTCATTCGACTCGTAGGTCGAATAGATCACCTTGATGCCCGTCTCTTTGGTGAACTGCTCCAGCAGGCCCGGCGGCACATACTCGGTCCAGTTGTAGAAATAGAGCGTTTTGCTGTCATCAGCATGCGCGGCACCCATTCCGAGCACCAGTGCCGCAGCGGCAAGCATTTTTTTCATTTCTGTGTCCCCTGAGATTTTGTTTTATCACGAGCAATAACCTGGCTGGCAATCACCAGAACCAGCGATAACACCAACAGAATAGTCGCCAGCGCGTTCACTTCGGGTGAAACACCGACTTTCACCATTGAGTAGATCTTCAACGGTAGAATTTCGTAGCTCGGCCCGGTGACGAAGGAGGACACGACCACGTCGTCCATCGACAGGGTAAAGCTGAGCAGCCATCCGGCTGCCACGGCAGGCATCGCCAGCGGCAGGATGATTTTGCGAAGAATGGTCATCTCGCTGGCACCCAGATCTTTCGCCGCTTCCAGCATGCGTACGTCGAACCCTTTCAGTCGGGCGTAGACGGTTACCACCACAAACGGCAGGCAGAAGGTGATATGCGAAAACAGCAGCGACCAGAAACCGAGGTGGACGCCCAGCAGCATAAACAGCACCAGCAGTGAAATGGCCATCACGATGTCCGGGGACATCATCACCACAAACAGCATACCGCTGACGAACGGCTTACCGCGAAAACGGTAGCGGTACAGCGCCACGGCGGTCAGCGAGCCAATCAGCGTCGCGAAGGTGGCAGAGAATACCGCCATCGTCAGCGAGTGCTGAGCGGCCTGTAGCAGGCTGTCATTGTTCATCAGCAGGCCATACCATTTGGTGGTAAACCCTTGCCAGTTGATCCCGAAGCGTGAACTGTTAAAGGAGTTCACGATCAAAATGATTATCGGAATATAAAGATACGCATAAATGGCGGTCATAAAACCGCCGCGAAGCAGTCGACCGATCATTCCAGCTCCACCTTCTTATTCAGCAGGCGTGAGGCACGCCAGTAAACCAGCAGCATCAGCCCCATTACCACCGTCAGCGTAATGCTGGTGGCCGAGCCGAACGGCCAGTCGCGGATGTTCAGGAACTGGCTCTTGATCACGTTGCCGATCAGCAGGTTTTTCGCCCCGCCCATCAGGTCCGACACGTAGAACAGGCCCATCGCAGGCAGCATGACCAGCAGACATCCGGCAATAATGCCCGGCATGGTCAGCGGGATAATGATGCGGATAAAGGTTTGCAGCTTGCTGGCCCCCAGGTCTCTCGCGGCTTCCAGAAGTGGTTTATCAAGCTTTTCAATGCTTGAGTAAAGCGGCATCACCATAAACGGCAGCAGGATATAGACCAGGCCGACGATCACCGCGCTCGGAGTGAACATAATGCGGATCGGCGTATCAATAACCCCAAGCCACAGCAGAAACTCGTTAAGATAACCTTTGGTGCTGAGGAAGATTTTCAGCCCATATATGCGGATTAACGAGTTGGTCCAGAATGGCACAATCAGTAAAAACAGCAGCAGCGGACGCACTTTTTGCGGCAGGCGAGCCAGGAACCACGCGAACGGATACCCCAGCACCAGACAGGCAACGGTGGCAATCAGCGCCATATTGAGCGAGTGCAGCAGCACGTCAAAGTAGAGCGGATCGAGCAGGCGTGCGTAGTTGTCCAGCGTAAAGACCATTGCGACGAAGTTCGCGTCGTCGCGGGTCAGGAAGCTGGTTACGATGATCATCAGGTTGGGAAGAAAGACAAACAACACAAGCCAACCGACGATCGTGGCAATCACCACATTCTGGAACTTACTTGTGTTCTTCATCAGCCAGTACAACCTCCCAGCTTTCTACCCAGTTGATGACCATCTTCTGATCCAGCGAGTGGTCGAAGTCCGGATCGTCCTCGTTGAAGAACTCACTAACCATCACCATTTTGCCGTTTTCCAGTTCCACAACGGATTCGAGGGTCATCCCTTTGTAGTTGCGTTCGCGAACGTAACCGATCAGACCTTCGGCGTCAGCCGTGTCGTGGATCTCATCGACGCGAAGATCTTCCGGGCGCAGCAGAACGTTGAGCCTTTGTCCCTTTTCCACGGCAAAGTTCACCGTGATGTTGCATTCGCGGCCTTCCACGTTGGCGAGTACGCGCTGCTCGTCCAGACGCTCAATCACCGAGGCGTTGAAAATATTGATTTCGCCAATGAAGCTGGCGACGAACAGGTTTTTCGGCTCCTCGTAAATTTCACGCGGCGTGCCGTCCTGCTCAATCTTGCCCTCACGCATCACCACGATACGGTCTGACATAGTCAGGGCTTCTTCCTGATCGTGAGTGACAAACACGAACGTGATGCCGAGCTTACGCTGAAGCGCTTTCAGCTCGTTCTGCATCTGCTTGCGCAGCTTGTAGTCCAGCGCGGAGAGGGATTCATCCAGCAGGAGCAGGCGTGGTTTGTTGACCACGGCGCGGGCAATAGCCACACGCTGCTGCTGACCACCAGAAAGTTGATGCGGCTTGCGCTGGGCGAATGCCTCCAGCTGCACCATGCGCAGGGCTTCGGTAACGCGCGGCGGGATCTCGCTGGCGGGTGTTTTTTGCATCCGCAGGCCAAACGCCACGTTCTCAAACACGGTCATGTGCGGGAACAGGGCATAGCTCTGAAAGACGGTATTGACGTGGCGATCTTCGGCAGGGACCTGGGTAATGTCCTGGTTCTCAAGATGGATATGGCCGTTATCGACGCTTTCCAGCCCGGCAATAAGGCGCAGGACGGTGGTTTTGCCGCAGCCGGAGGGGCCAAGCAGCGTGAGAAACTCACCGTCATTGATGGTCAGATTAAGATCGGAAATGACATCTTTGCCATCGAAACTTTTACGAATTCGTTCCAGTTGCACCAGCGGTGAAAGGGAACGGGGTTGTGTATTCAATTTTCGCGCTGTCCCATATAGACGCCTCAGGCAGCAGACTGAAGCGGGGTTTGTGTGTAACCACCTTGGTGACTCGTAATGAGGGCGGACATTCTACGGCAAACCCATTGAATCGCCAATCCTTCTCACTTATTCATAAGCTACATTTATTAACGCAGAACGATATAAACGTAAAAAGTTCTCGTTTGCGGGATAAAAGTGACCTGACGCAATATTTGCGTTTTGCTGCTTAATGATAATGTTGTCACAAAAAGTGAGGGTGACTGCATGGATAAACTACTTGAGCGTTTCTTACATTACGTTTCGCTGGATACCCAATCTAAGCCGGGGGTCCGACAGGTGCCAAGCACCGAAGGCCAGTGGAAGCTGCTAAATCTGCTGAAAGAGCAGCTGGAGGCCATGGGGCTGGTTGATGTCACGCTCAGTGAAAAGGGGACCGTGATGGGAACGCTGCCGGCCAACGTTGAGGGAGATATCCCGGCGATTGGCTTTATTTCTCATGTCGATACCTCACCTGATTTTAGCGGTAAACACGTTAATCCGCAGATTGTTGAAAACTACCGCGGCGGAGATATTGCGCTGGGCATTGGCGACGAAGTGCTGTCGCCGGTGATGTTCCCGGTACTGCATCAGCTGCTGGGGCAGACGTTAATCACCACCGACGGCAAAACCTTGCTGGGGGCCGATGACAAAGCGGGTATCGCCGAGATCATGACGGCGCTGGCGGTGCTGAAGGGCAAAAATATCCCACATGGCGATATCCGCGTGGCCTTCACGCCGGATGAAGAGGTAGGAAAAGGCGCGAAACATTTTGACGTTGAGGCGTTTAACGCTCAGTGGGCCTACACCGTCGACGGTGGCGGCGTGGGTGAACTTGAGTATGAAAACTTTAACGCGGCATCGGTGACGATCAAAATCGTCGGGAATAACGTGCACCCGGGCTCTGCGAAAGGGGTGATGGTGAATGCGCTGTCGCTGGCTGCGCGTATTCATGCGGAAGTTCCTGCCGAAGAGAGCCCGGAGATGACGGAAGGGTATGAGGGTTTTTATCATCTGACCAGCATCAAGGGGAACGTGGACAGCGCGCAGATGCACTATATCGTCCGCGATTTTGACCGCAAAGCCTTTGAAGCGCGCAAGCGTAAGATGATGGAGATCGCGAAAAAGGTCGGCAAGGGGCTGCATCCGGATTGCTATATTGAGCTCATCATCGAAGACAGCTATTACAATATGCGCGAGAAGGTGATGGAGCATCCGCACATTCTTGATATCGCCCAGCAGGCGATGCGCGATTGTGATATCGAGCCGGTGATGAAACCGATCCGTGGTGGAACCGATGGTTCGCAGCTGTCATTTATGGGCCTGCCGTGCCCGAACCTGTTTACCGGTGGATATAACTACCACGGCAAGCATGAGTTCGTGACGCTGGAAGGGATGGAAAAAGCGGTGCAGGTGATTGTGCGGATAGCAGAGTTAACCGCGAAGCGGTAAGAAAATGCCCGGTGGCGCTGCGCTTACCGGGCCTACAGTAAAGGCTTTTGTAGGCCGGGTAAGGCGTAGCCGCCACCCGGCACATGAACAGGGAGTTCAAATGTCAAACTACCGCCGCCACTACATCCCCGGTGGGACCTGGTTTTTCACCGTCAATCTGCAAAACCGTCAGAGCGATTTACTTACCCGCCACATCGACAGCCTGCGTTCCGCTACCGCCACGGTTAAGCATGCGAAGCCCTTCACCATTAACGCCTGGGTTATCCTGCCTGAACATATGCACTGTATCTGGACCTTACCGGAAGGGGACAGTGACTTTTCGTCGCGCTGGCGCGACATCAAAAAAATGTTTAGCCGCAACATTGAGATGCGCCACGTCTGGCAACCGCGTTTCTGGGAGCACACTATTCGCAATGAACAGGATTACCGGCGGCATATGGATTACGTCTACATCAATCCGCTGAAGCATGGCTATGTCGGGAAAGTCGTCGACTGGCCCTATTCAACGTTTCATCGGGACGTGCGGGAGGGGTTATATCCGGCAGACTGGGCGGGTGAGATTGAGGATTTTGCGGCGGGGGAGCGGAAGTAAAAAAAGCCCGGTGGCGCATCGCTTACCGGGCCTACGGGAACGGCTTTTGTAGGCCGGGTAAGGCGTAGCCGCCACCCGGCAAACATCATGACTCAGTCCTCAAAAAACCAGTACCCGCTGTTAACCAGCGCGGCCAGCATGGCGAGGAAGGAGGGATCGTCCAGCGCGTCGCCAAAGGTATCCGCAGACAGCACCATATGGCTGGCAATCGCTTCCAGTGCCGGACGGTGTGGAGAGTCCAGGCGCTCGCCGTTGACGAATACCTCTTCGCCAATGCGCAATACACGTAATCCGCCCAGACGAACCAGCTTATCGCCCTGCTGGAGGGCATCATAAATTTCATCTGCCTGATACGGCGGCTCTGGCGGTGCGACGTCCAGTTCGTGACGCGACTGGCTGATAAACTCGCCAAACCACTGTCTGAAGTGCTCCGGTTCGTTGATCAGATCCAGCATCATACCGCGCAGCTTATCCAGCTCATCTGGCAGAATATCGGCCGGGTGCTCACGCGCCGGAACATCCGGATCGCTGTAACGATAGCTGCCCAGCTCGCGCTGTAAAACATAGTCAGCAAATCCGCTGATCATCTCGCGGCCGCTTGGCGCGCGGAAACCAACCGAATAGTTTAGCGAGTTTTCCAGGGAATAACCTTCATGCGGGAAGCCTGGCGGGATATACAGAATGTCGCCTGGCTCCAGCTCTTCATCAATGATCCCTTCAAACGGATCAACCTGGAGCAGATCCGGGTGCGGGCAGTGCTGCTTCATTGGCACTTTTTCGCCCACTCGCCAGCGACGGCGACCGGTACCCTGAATGATAAACACGTCGTACTGATCAAGATGCGGACCCACGCCGCCACCGGGAACAGAGAAGGAGATCATCAGATCGTCCATTCGCCAGTCTGGGAGGGCGCGGAAGGGACGCATCAAGGCTGCGGTGGGTTCGTGCCAGTTGTTGACCGCCTGCACCAGTAAAGACCAGTTGCTTTCGCCCAGGTGATCGTAGCTTTCAAAGGGACCGTGGCTGACCTGCCATTTCCCGTCCTGATGGCTCACCAGACGGCTGTCTACCTCGTTTTCCATCGCCAGACCAGCGAGTTCGTCAGGAGATATAGGGTCGATAAAATTGCTGATCCCGCGTTTAAGAACGACCGGGCGTTTTTGCCAGTAACGTTCAATAAATTCGGGCCAGTTAAGCGTTAATTGATAATCCATATTTTTGTATTCCGCAGGCTCTTACTGAGACGGATTATAACGGAAGCACCGACCCCTGACTGCGAGATCCGCGTATTTTTCACATTTCGGGTTAACTATCGTTCAATACGGGCTGTTGGCGGCCAAAAATGACTTCCATACGGGCACCGCCCAGCAAACTTTCGCCGGTTTCAATCTTGCCCTCGTACTGATCGACAATTTCCCGGGCGACGGATAATCCGACACCCTGGCCCGGGCGCAGCGTATCGGCGCGCTGACCGCGATCGAATACCACCTCGCGTTTATTATGGGGAATGCCAGGACCATCATCCTCAACGATAATATGCAGTTCGTTATCCGTTACGCGCGCGGACACCTCGACAAACTCCAGACAATATTTGCAGGCGTTATCGAGCAGATTTCCCATCACTTCCATAAAGTCATTCTTCTCGCCAACAAAGCTTATTTCCGGTGAGATATCCAGACTGATGTTTACCCCTTTACGCTGGTAAACCTTGTTCAGCGCAGAGGTGAGGTTATCCAGCAGCGGGGCTACCGGGTGCAGTTCACGGCTCAATAAGGCGCTTCCGGAACGCATGCTCGCGCGGTGCAGGTAATAACCAATCTGCTGTGAAATACGGCTGATTTGCTCCAGCATTACCGGCTCGGCGTCATCCACGCTCATTTTCGAACTGCGCATTGAACGCAGTGTACTTTGCATCACTGCCAGCGGGGTTTTCAGGCTGTGCGTAAGATCGGTGAGCGTCGTGCGATACTTGTCGTAACGTTCACGTTCGCTTTTCAGCAGGCGGTTGAGGTTGCGCACCAGGCTGGTCAGTTCGCGCGTAGTTTCAGGGTTAAGCTTCTCGCGGTGATGTTCCTCCAGCTCGCGCACCTCTTTGGCAAGGGATTCAATCGGGCGGAGGCTCCACCACGCAGCAACCCACAGGAGAGGGATCACCAGCAGCAGGTTGGCAGCCAGAACGTACACGAACCAGTTCCAGACCATATACGAACGTTTTAGCTCAACCGGTATGGTATCGATCACTACAATGGTCAGCTGCGGCATGTTCAGAGTGGCGGGATACAGGTTGATGGCCACCGAGTGGGTCATCTCCGTGTCGTCATCTTCAGCGCGGATCTCATTGAGCTTGTTCTGTAACGCCCGATCGTCACGCAGCAGGATGCTGGTAGAGTTGAGGTCGGCTTCTATTTCGTGAAAACCATTGGTTTTAAGCCATTCCGGACGGATGCGCTTTTTCAGCCAGGGGACGTCGCGCTGCGCCCACAGCAATTTTCCTTTTTCATCGTAAATGAGTGCCAGCGTTGGGCTCTGCTGGTTCAGGTTTTCCGGCATCTCGACGGTGATTTGGTTGTTCTCCCATTTCGCCAGGGTATAGAACAGATTACTTTCGCCGCGAAGCAGGCGGAAGGTGGTTTTATCGAAGCTTACGCTGTACCCGACCAACGCCACCATTCCGTAAGAGAGGGACAGCACGAGCACGACGGCGGCGGTTGCCAGCAGAAAGCGAACCCGCAGTGAAAGGGGTAAAATGTGGCGCAAAATCCCTTTCATTTAGCGTAATTCGAACAGGTAGCCCTGACCACGCACGGTGGTAATCACGTCGTGCGGGTACTGTGCCTGAATTTTTTTGCGCAGGCGGCCCATCAGCACGTCAATGGTGTGGCTTTCGCGCAGTTCGGCATCCGGATAAAGCTGAAGCATCAGGGAATCTTTGCTCACCACTTTACCGTTGTTACGGATCAGCGTTTCCATGATGGTGTATTCGAATGCGGTCAGCTTGATTACTTCATCATTTATTGAAAATTCGCGGCGGGAGAGATCCACCTGGAACGGCGGCAGAGAGATCACCTGTGACGCCAGCCCGCTGTTGCGGCGCAGCAGCGCCTGCATACGCGCGGCGACTTCTTCAATATGGAAGGGTTTGGTCACGTAGTCATCTGCGCCTGCGCTCAACACTTCAACCTTGTCCTGCCAGCCTTCGCGAGCAGTCAGCACCAGTACCGGCAGGGAAACGTCATGGCTACGCCAGCGGCGGATAAGAGATAATCCGTCTTCATCCGGCAGCCCTAAATCGACAATGGCGATGTCCGGCAGGTGTTCATTGAGATAATAATCGGCCTCTTTTGCGTCTTCAGCATCGTCCACCTGATGACCCATCTCCTGAAGTTGAACTTTCAGGTGATGACGTAGCAATGCGTTATCCTCAACAACCAGTACGCGCATCATCATTTCTCCCTTTATAAATGGTATGAATAGTTTAACGCTGATTATCCAGGTTGACACCAGCGTTATGAAATTAAATGATTTTTTTCATGCTTCCGAAGACAGGTGGCATTACGCCAGGCATCTGATTATTAAGTATGTTGACCTGATCCTGTTTCATATCGCCCACCCACCTCACATAAGCCTCATACGCCCCCAGAAGGCGCGGGTAATATAAACTGACTTGTTTTCGCACGCTTTCGCAATCCGGATAAAACATCCATCCGTTTATGAACGGTTGAAGGCGAGTCGCTTTTTTGACAGAACGGGCACGCCAGTTTTGTAAAGATTGCCCTTTTTTTTGTAAGGATGTTCTCACTATGGCTGTCTTTGTCTACGCTTATTTTATGGTGCGAAATTAGATTTGCATAAGATGTGCCAGAAAATCAGCATTTTTACACAACAAAACAGCAATATAGTGAGTAAAGAGGATTCTATGGAATGGAAGGTTGTTGAGACTATTGCGAGCCCGGAAAGTGGAACCATCTTTTGCAAAGTTGAAACACAATATGGCCTGAATTATATCCTTTGGCTAAAAGGGGATTATTACGTTCGTGCCGGTGAAATCATCACCACCTCAAACCAGGGTATCCTGATTAACGATCGGCGGCGTAGGGTATGGATAGCGCAGGCAATGCCCTATACATCAATAGGCTGGATGGGGTTCAAACAGAAAAACGCGTGTCCAGGTAACCGGCAGGAGATGGATCGTCCATGCACGGTTGAGACCCCGTGCCAGTTCAGGCTATGCCCGTTCGGCTTAAAACGATATATTCCGGAAAGTTATTCCACGGCGAAAAATAACAACCAGCCTGACAACAGGTTGTAATCCAGGCAGAGCCTGTAACGGGGTGTGAACGTCGACACGATGATGAAAAGCAGCCCCCTTTCCGGGTGGAAAGGGGGAGGGTGATTACTTCAGCTCGTCAACCATAGTAATGGCGCGGCCAATATAGTTTGCCGGGGTCATCTCTTTCAGGCGCGCTTTTTCTTCTTCGGGCAGCGCCAGACCATCGATAAACTGTTTCATACCCTCAGCATCAACGCGTTTACCGCGGGTCAGCTCTTTGAGTTTCTCGTACGGTTTTTCGATGCCATAACGACGCATCACGGTCTGAATCGGCTCCGCCAGCACTTCCCAGTTGTGATCCAGCTCGTCCAGCAGACGGTCGCGGTTCACCTCCAGCTTGCTCACACCCTTCAGGGTGGACTGGTAGGCGATCAGCGCGTAGCCAATACCCACGCCCAGGTTACGCAGCACCGTGGAGTCAGTCAGGTCGCGCTGCCAGCGGGAGACCGGCAGCTTACTCGCCATATGCTGCAACACGGCATTCGCCAGGCCCAGGTTACCTTCGGAGTTTTCGAAGTCGATTGGGTTCACTTTGTGCGGCATGGTGGACGAACCGATTTCCCCGGCGATAGTCTTCTGCTTGAAGTGGTTCAGGGCGATGTAGCCCCAGACGTCACGATCGAAGTCGATCAGGATGGTGTTGAAGCGCGCAATGCAGTCAAACAGCTCAGCGATGTAGTCGTGCGGCTCAATCTGGGTGGTGTACGGGTTCCACTGGATCCCCAGAGACGTCACGAACTCTTCACTGAACTGGTGCCAGTCCACTTCCGGGTACGCCGCAATGTGGGCGTTGTAGTTACCCACCGCGCCGTTGATTTTGCCGAGGATCTCAACCTGCTCCAGCTGACGATACTGGCGTTCCATGCGGTACGCCACGTTCGCCATCTCTTTACCCATGGTGGATGGGGTTGCTGGCTGGCCGTGAGTACGGGACAACAGCGGAATATCGCGGTATTCCACGGACAGCGCTTTCACCGCATCGATGATTTTACGCCAGTAAGGGAGTACCACCTCTTTGCGTGCGGTAGAGAGCATCAGCGCGTGAGACAGGTTGTTAATATCTTCAGAGGTACAGGCGAAGTGAATAAATTCAGATACCGCGTGCAGGGCAGGGACGCTTGCCACTTTCTCTTTCAGGAAGTATTCAACCGCTTTCACGTCGTGGTTGGTGGTGCGTTCGATGGTTTTAATACGCGCGGCATCTTCTTCGCTGAACTCAGCAACGATTTTATCAAGGTAATCGTTTGCCTTTGCGTCAAAAGCAGGAACTTCCTTGATTGCTGTCTGGGCGGCCAGCTTTTGCAGCCAGCGCACTTCAACCTGAACACGGAACTTCAGCAGGCCATATTCGCTGAAGATCCCGCGCAGCGCGCTGACTTTATCGCCGTAGCGTCCATCGACAGGGGATACGGCGGTCAGTGAGGATAATTCCATAATTCGCAACTCCGGGAGGTTAACAATGAGCAAGAATTTGTTTTGCCTGAGTCGTCAGGCGATGACGAGAAAACATGAGCTGTAGGCGGCCACCGCCGACCTGTTGCCACAGCACGGCGGCACGGATGCCTGCCAGCAGCGAAGCGCGTACCTTCGCCTGTACCTGTGGGCTTTGCAATACGGCAGGCGAACCGGTGACCTGAATACGCGGGCCGAGCGGGCTAATTACGTCGACGTAGATACCGGCCATCGCGCTCAGCAGGGTCTCAGACTGGAGGTCAAAGTGGTCGAGCTGGCGCTGTAGCCCGGCGATGCGATCGCCCAGGGTATTCATTGCGCCTTTCGCCGCGTTCAGCTTACGTTCCAGCACCATCAGGCTTAAGGTGTAGCGGGTCAGTTCCGCGTTCAACCCCTGACGGTTACTGGCGTTGAGCACGCCGAGCAGGGTTTCAAGACCGAGACGAAGATTGGTTTCACTGCCGCCAAAGACGCCCAGCGTGGAGCCTGGGTTAAGATCGATAACGCTGTTGAGTGAAACGTGCAGGGCATCAGCGTCGCAATGACCCTGATGCGCCAGCTGTTGCACCAGACGGGCTGACTGGCAAATTCCCGCCAGCGCCAGGGTGATGTCGTAATAGTTCTTCGCCACGCGGTCTCCTTTATGTGTGCAAACGGTTTAAACAGCAGGCAGCGGCAGGCGCTGTTCAATGATCCCACCGCCGAGGCAAATTTCGCCGCTGTAGAAAACAGCTGACTGGCCAGGGGTAACGGCGGAAACCGGTTCGTCGAAACGCACGTCAATGCGATCGTCATCCAGTGCGGTGACGGTGCAAGGGATGTCCGTCTGGCGGTAGCGCGTTTTCACGGTGCAGCGCAGCGTGCCTTTCAGCGGCTCGCGATCGACCCAGTGCAGCTGTTGCGCGATAAGTCCAACGGACATCAGGCGCGGATGGTCGTGACCCTGAGCCACCACCAGAATATTGTTTTCGACATCTTTGTCGACCACGTACCACGGATCTTCGCTGCCCTCTTTGGTGCCGCCGATACCCAGACCTTTACGCTGGCCGAGAGTGTGGTACATCAGCCCCTGGTGCTGACCAATCTCATCACCGTCAACGGTGACGATTTTGCCTGGCTGTGCAGGCAGGTAGCGCCCCAGGAACTCGCGGAATTTACGCTCGCCGATAAAACAGATACCGGTGGAGTCTTTTTTCTTCGCGGTGATCAGATCCAAATCTTCAGCAATCTTACGCACTTCCGGCTTTTCCAGCTCGCCGACCGGGAACAGACTTTGGGCAATCTGTTCATGGCTCAGCGTGTAGAGGAAGTAGCTCTGATCTTTATTGCCATCCAGACCGCGCAGCAGCTGGCTTTTACCATTCACATCCGCGCGACGCACGTAGTGGCCGGTCGCAATGTAGTCTGCGCCCAGATCTTCCGCGGCGAATTCCAGGAAGGCTTTGAATTTGATCTCTTTGTTACACAGGATATCCGGGTTTGGCGTGCGGCCCGCTTTGTACTCTTCGAGGAAGAGTTCAAAAACGTTGTCCCAGTATTCTGCGGCAAAGTTAACGGTGTGCAGTTCGATGCCGAGCTTATCGCACACGGCCTGCGCATCGGCGAGATCCGCAGCGGCAGTGCAGTATTCCTCGCCATCGTCTTCCTCCCAGTTCTTCATGAACAGGCCCTCCACCTTATAGCCCTGTTGCTGCAACAGGTAGGCGGAAACGGAGGAATCGACACCGCCGGACATGCCGACGATCACTTTTTTCTGGCTGTTATCTGACATGGAATACTCACGACATTGAACTTCAAGGCGGCGTATTCTATCACGCCCCCCCACCATTGACACCCTCTGTAAACGGCCAGTTAAATTCTGCAATGACATCCAGCGGCAGGCGCGCCGCAGACTGCCAGCAGCGGATGCTTTCCGCAACCAGCGGCGAGCGCAGGTTTGGCGCGCTCAGGATCTCGTCTGCGGTCACCCACAGGCAGCGATCGATATCGTCGTCGTGCGGTTCAGTGGCGCACGTTTCGTTAAGCTCAACGGCGAATAAAAAGCGCAGGAAAGGTGTCTGGTCAGGCGCTATCCACTGATGCATACGGATAAAGTGCTGCGGTTCGGCGCGGATACCCGTCTCTTCCCAGAGCTCGCGTTTCGCTGCCTGCAATAAGGTTTCGTTGGCTTCAAGATGCCCGGCTGGCTGATTCCAAAGCGCTTTGCCGTTGATGGTCTCTTCCACCACCAGGAATTTCCCCTGCGCGTGGACCACGCAGGCGACCGTAACATGGGGTTTAAACATCAGTTCTCCTTAGGGGTAACATCCCGCCATTCCCCGTTAGCCAGCGAGTCCAGCGTGTAGCTGCCCATGGCGTAGCGAATGAGTCGCAGGGTAGGGAAGCCCACATGCGCAGTCATGCGCCTGACCTGTCGGTTGCGGCCTTCATAAAGGGTGATTTTAAGCCAGCTGGTGGGAATCGATTTGCGCTCACGAATCGGCGGGTTGCGCGGCCACAGCCACTCGGGTTCATTCACGCGCTCAATACCAGCTGGCAGGGTAGGACCATCGTTCAGCGTTACGCCGTTGCGCAGCTTTGCCAGCGACGCGTCGTCCGGCTCGCCTTCAACCTGCACATAGTAAATTTTTCCGGTGCGTTTGCCCGGCTGAGTAAGCCTGGCCTGGAGCACGCCGTCATTGGTAAGCACCAGCAGCCCCTCGCTGTCGCGATCCAGACGCCCGGCCGCGTAGACCCCCTGAACGGGGATAAAATCCTTCAGCGTGCTGCGCCCGGCCTCGTCGGTAAACTGCGGCAATACATCGTAGGGTTTATTGAACAGTATGACCCGCGTTGGCTGGGGTTCTGGCGTTCTTCTGGTGGCTTGTCGTGAGCTGAATCGCTCAACCCGGTGTTTTCTAAAAGAAGTTTTCTTCATGGTATTTTCAGGCGTTATCAATTGCCGCATTATAGCCTAATAACGAAGACCTTTCATGGCGTCGGACAATCAGGTACTATCGGAAGGCTCATTACAATTTATTAACATAAGATCAGTAACAACCAGAAGCGCTCGAAGGAGAGGTTAATGGAAAGCAAAGTAGTTGTTCCGGCGGAAGGTAAAAAGATCACCCTGCAAAACGGCAAGATTAACGTTCCTCACAACCCGATTATCCCGTTCATCGAAGGTGACGGTATCGGTGTAGACGTTACCCCGGCAATGCTGAAAGTGGTTGATGCCGCTGTTGAGAAAGCCTACAAAGGCGAGCGTAAAATTTCCTGGATGGAAATTTACACCGGTGAAAAATCGACTCAAGTTTATGGCCAGGACGTCTGGCTGCCAGCCGAAACGCTGGACCTGATCCGCGACTATCGCGTTGCTATCAAAGGCCCTCTGACCACGCCAGTTGGCGGCGGCATTCGCTCCCTGAACGTGGCGCTGCGTCAGGAACTGGATCTGTATGTGTGTCTGCGTCCGGTGCGTTACTACCAGGGCACTCCAAGCCCGGTTAAGCACCCGGAACTGACCGACATGGTCATCTTCCGTGAAAACTCTGAAGACATCTACGCCGGTATCGAATGGAAAGCGGATTCTGCTGATGCAGAAAAAGTGATTAAATTCCTGCGCGAAGAGATGGGCGTGAAGAAAATTCGCTTCCCTGAGCATTGCGGCATAGGCATCAAGCCGTGCTCCGAAGAAGGGACCAAGCGTCTGGTGCGTGCCGCCATCGAATACGCTATCACCAACGATCGTGACTCTGTGACCCTGGTTCACAAAGGCAATATCATGAAGTTCACCGAAGGTGCGTTCAAAGACTGGGGCTACCAGCTGGCGACCGAAGAGTTCGGCGGTGAACTGATCGACGGCGGCCCATGGCAGAAAATTAAAAACCCGAACACCGGTAAAGAGATCATCATTAAAGATGTGATCGCCGATGCGTTCCTGCAACAGATCCTGCTGCGTCCTGCTGAATATGACGTGATCGCCTGTATGAACCTGAACGGCGACTACATCTCTGATGCGCTGGCAGCGCAGGTCGGTGGTATCGGTATCGCCCCGGGCGCGAACATCGGTGACGAGTGCGCCCTGTTTGAAGCAACTCACGGTACTGCACCGAAATATGCAGGCCAGGACAAAGTCAACCCAGGCTCTATCATTCTGTCCGCAGAGATGATGCTGCGTCATATGGAATGGTTCGAAGCCGCAGACCTGATTGTTAAGGGTATGGAAGGCGCGATTAACGCGAAAACCGTCACCTATGACTTTGAACGTCTGATGGAAGGCGCTAAACTGCTGAAATGCTCAGAGTTTGGCGACGCGATTATCGCGAACATGTAATCCACTCGCTGGGTTAAATGACAACGGGAGCCTGAGGGTTCCCGTTTTTTATGCACACAAGACGGAAAACAACGCTATGACCCATGATATCCCGCTCAAGTATTATGACATCGTCGACGAGTATGCGACTGAAACGGCAAAACCGCCAGAAGAGGCGGAGCGTACGCCACTGGCACACTATTTTCAGCTGCTGCTCACTCGCTTATACAACAATGAGGAAATCAGTGAAGAGGCGCAGCGGGAGATGGCTGTCCAGGCGGAGATAGATGAAGCGCGCATTGACGATATTGCGAACTTCCTGAATCAATGGGGCAATGAATAACGCTTCATCGCGCTGAGTAAGCCAGCAGGCTGGCGAGGTCGTGCCGGGTTAGTGATTTTGAAAAGTACCAGCCTTGCACGAGGGCATCGGGGTATCTCTGCGCGATGAACTGATATTGCGTTTCGCTTTCGACTCCCTCAAACACCAGGGTTTTGTGCAGTTTAGCGAGCGCGTCGCTAAAGATCACCAGGATATCCTGTTTATAATGCTCGTTGATGCCATCCACTAACGACTTATCCACTTTGATTTCGTCATATTTGAGATTGGACAGCCTTGCCAGATTAGAGTTTTGCACGCCAAAATCGTCTATTGAAATTTTGACGCCTGCCGATTTAAGATCCTCACAAAACTCTTCAAGGATGGCCGAGGTGGAAACGCCATTCTCGGATAACTCAACTTTGATTAACGATAAGGGAATAGCGTTCTCTAAGCATGCATGACGTAATACCGCCAGAAATTTGCCGTCTTCAATTTCCGTCCGGCCAACGTTCAGTGAAATCATTAACTGATGTTCGGCCGCCAGCCCGGCAATTTCCGCCAGGGATTTCTTTATCATGTTCTGATAATAAACGTTATACAGACCAATTTTTTTAATTAACGGGATAAACAGCTCAGGAGAAACCTCTTTGTGATTGTTATCCTGCCATCTTGATAAGACTTCAACCCCGACGATTTTCTTATCAGCAACCCGAATTATGGGCTGAAAATGAACGCTGATAGTATTCGCTATCACCGCCTTGACCAGCGTTCGCTCAAGAGAAAGTCGATCTTCATAAAGTCGAAGAGAAAACAGCGTCAGGGATACCCAGATAAAGTATAAAAACAGGCACAGGAGCACCATCACTACGCGGGAGAGCGATGCCAGTCCGGCATTGTGGTGGGTGACGGTAACGCACAAATCCCAGCGCGTGCTGCACTGCGTCACGGTCTGTGTGAATAACAGTGACGACAAGCGGCTAAGGTTTTCTGTAGGTGACGTAACGGTAAAAAAGGTTCGGTCGAAATCTTTCGTGGTAGAACGAAGTGAATAGTTGGCGGTGACCGGAGAGAATTTATCGTAGGCTGAACGTGATGTGAAGATAATAAGATGGTTATAAATTGTCGCATTGCCTACAAAAAAATCTTTCTGTGAAAATTGCGCCAGACTGAATCCGTTCAGGGTGTTGTGAAGCTCAGAGGGAAGGGCGATGGGATTTGCCAGCTTGCCCCAAAATGCGGTGCAGGTAATTTTCCCATTTTCAATAAACCCCACATCGGCGAAATAGAGACTCTGCATCTTTAAATTACGGTAGACGTTCAGGCTGGCGTTATCGCATCCCTTCGCGGAGGTATTTTTAAGCGTACTGGCGATATTTTGCGTCAAGTCTTCGGAATAGCGTAAGAGCGTGTGGGAGATCTCCCTCTGCCGGTCCTTTTGCTGCTCAACGATAATGGCGTTAACCGCATACAGCGACAGGACGACCATAAAGGTTGAGATGATAGCAACGGCAATGGCCTTGTTCATTTTCCTGCTGTCCCGCCACGTCCTGAGGTGCAGGGATCTTAACACAGGTCATTAAAGCTACAAGTATGCGCGTTAAGCCCGCACGTAATTGAAAGGAAAGCCACCATGCCGACTCATTACATCTCAGAACCACTCAAACCGTGTTGAGAGCAGTAACAGTAGCGTACTGGCAGAAACAAGATTAAGGCAGATGACGAACTTGCTCGATACGTTCATGTTATCAGATTCACTTTGCTGTTCAGTAGCCACAGAGAATAGCGGTTCACCTCCTGGGAAAAAACGCCAGATTTTGGTGGGGTGAGGCAAAAAAAAGCCCACTAAAAAGTGGGCAAGAAATACTGGAAGCAATGTGAGCAATGTCGTACTGAATACCTGAGTGATTTGCTCAACTATTCAGTAATGAGAAAGATAATCTTTCTCAGTAAAAGATGCAACCCCACGATGAGTGTGGAACGGCAATTTTTATTGCTCAGATTTTACTCAAACGAACCGTGTGATTCTTATCACAAATTTCCTTTCTCAGATCCTGTGCTATCCTTTTCTGTGTCGTTGATTTAATGACAAAAACCATACAGAGAGGAAAGCTATGGGAATTTTATCCTGGATTATCTTTGGGCTGATTGCGGGGATCCTGGCGAAGTGGATTATGCCGGGCAAAGATGGCGGCGGTTTCATCGTCACGATCGTTCTGGGGATTGTAGGTGCAGTCGTCGGTGGCTGGATCAGTACCCTGTTCGGCTTTGGCAGAGTTGATGGCTTCAACTTCGGCAGCTTTGTCGTCGCGGTGATTGGCGCGCTGGTTGTTCTGTTTATCTACAGAAAAATCAAAAGCTAAATCTGACCTGTGTTAAAAAAGGCTGCCTGAGGGCGGCCTTTTTACTTTGGGCGTTACCACCAGCCAAACTGCGTACCGGCGACGGCCACGATGGCGACAATCAGCATGATGAGGGTCGTTTTTCTCATTTATGCCCCCGGCGCGGCGTAACCGCCAAGGAAAAACCAGCCTAAAAACACGACTGCCGTGATAAAAATAACCACCGGAAAGAGGATCCCTATTCTCATGCCATCACCTGTTTGAGTTTGTATAAGGCCGTAGAGTGTACGGTTTTAATCTAACGCGACAAAGCCTGTTTTGTTTTTTCCTTTTTTATCCTGATACATCGCGAGGTCTGCGGTGCGCAGGGCACTATCTTCATCTGTGCAGTGAGGATCAACAATAACGACGCCATAGCTTGCACCGGGATAGAGAATAGTGACATTACCTAACCCATATTCACCCGCGATACGGCCGTTGAGGCGGGTTTTGATAGCGTTGACCTCTGTGCTGGCGTCGCCATCATTGCTGTGACTCAGGCTGGCAACCAGAAATTCATCGCCGCCGAGCCGGCCGATAATTTCGTCCTGCGTTTGCTGGTGAGTCAGTCGATTGCCGACCTGAACGAGGAACCGATCGCCCGCTTCATGACCGTACTGATCATTGATTCGCTTGAAATCATCGAGATCAATAAAGGCAATCATGACGTTGCGGTTAAGATGGCGCGCCAGTGAGAACAGGGTGGTAAGGTTTTCAAAAATGGCGCGACGATTCGGCAGGCCGGTAAGGGCGTCGGTGTAAGAGTGGGCAATGAGCGCCGCATTTGCTTCACGAAGCTGAAGCACAAGCGACTCTTTCTGAATGTACTGACCAATTAACCCGGCAAAGAGCCTGATCACCTGCTCGCCACGCTCGCTGAACTGTTTCTGTGCGGTGCTGGCAGCGCAAAGCGTGCCGTACAGAGAACCGTCAGCCAGGTGAACCGGCACGCTCATATAGGTTGTAATACCCAGTGCTTTTGCCGCTTCACACTCCGGCCAGCGGTCGGGCACCTCGTTACTGAACAAGGTGTCGCTATCCATGGCGCGCTTACAGAGCGTTTCGTCCCAGGGCACGCTGAACCCTTCCGGGATCTGCATTTGCTTGCTGTTACGGGCATATAAAATGTGCTGCAAACGCGCGTTGATATCGATTTTGGTCAGGTAGGTTGATTCCATATCCGTCACAATTTCCAGCATTTCCAGTAGCTGACGCACCAGACTGTCGAGAGATTGCTCGGTGGAGAGGGTTTCTGAAACACGGGCAAGAATGATATCTGACATGAGGCAGGTTGACTCCCATGCAGAAGACCTCTGTATCTGCATGTTATGCTGAAAATATAGACTCCGGTCATAGTAAAACATGAACTGGATTAATTTTATAGATTCTTCTGAAAGCGGATGAAGGAGAGGCTAAAAAAAGCCCCGATGTTGAGATCGGGGCAAAACATCTTGATTACGGAATGATGTTCTCTGGTCAGAGTGAGAACAGACACCACTATAGGGATGAATCGTGCAGGTTTAATGGAGAAATCATGGAGAAAACGGCGATGACCCGTTACTCTGACGTTTTCAACACCCTGAAGGATCATGATAATGAAATATCTTCTCCTGGCGCTGGTTTTACCGCTGGCCGCATGCTCAACAAAGACACCTCCTCCCGATGCGCCTCAACCGCCGCACGCTATTGGTATGGCAAATCCGGCGTCAGTGTACTGTCTGGAGAAAGGGGGAGAGCAAATCCCTGTACAAAGCCCGCAGGGCGTACGTACCGAGTGCAAATTGCCAGGCGGGGAAGTGATCGATGAATGGGATCTCTATCGCCGCGATCACCCGCAACCGACCAGATGACAACGGCAATAAAACTGCGATACACTTCTCTTTAGGATTATTCTTAGCCAGTTTTTGGCGGTACGTTTGCGAGAAGAAGTATGTTTCAGTTAAAACCGGGCAGCATGGCGATAATTGTGGGTGCGCGTACGACGGCGGGCCGTCGAAATATCGGTAAATCCGTGGAGCTGTTTGGCCTTTGTCAGCCGGGCCAGCGTTTTGTGAACCCGGTTAACGGCGTCATGACGCATTTACCTGATACATCAGCGCGTGCGCTGTGGCTGGTCACCGGTGATGTTTACGCCTTTGATAATCAGCACGGTTTTGCGTTTGTTCGCCCGGAACATTTGATGCCGCTTACTCCCGACGAGATGCCACACAACGTTGATGAGCTGGCGATCGGTTAATCACAGTTTACGCAGCCAGTCCGCCAGTACCCGCGCGTGATTCTGCTCCGTATTTTTCGCCCCATAGAGTAGCGTCACGGTCTGCTGTCGGGCGAGGGCCGCCAGGCGTTTGCCTTCATCCTGCTGCTGCGCCAGCTCTTTACGATAGGCTTCACTGAACGCGGTGAAATCGATCGTTTCACTGTGAAAGGCTTTCCGCAGTTCGCTGGACGGCGTTAGCGCTTTACACCACTCATCACAGGCGAGGTCGGTCTTTTTTATCCCTCGCGGCCAGAGTCTGTCTACCAGCACCCGGTAACCATCGTCTGACGTTGCCTGTTCATAGACGCGCTTACATTGAATCATCCGTTTTCCTCCTACCGTGCGACGTTCGGCAAGAACACTATAGCACCCGGCGTTTAACCACCCAATTTAAGGTATTGTGATAATTGCAAAAGATCGGTAGTCTGAGGTTCCTTATGTTATCTGAAAATCCTCCGGCATAAGGAATCTCTCATGGAACTCTCCCCGGTTAAAACGACGCTGCGCATTGCGCTGGTTGGTGATTACAATCCCGATGTTATTGCGCACCAGGCGATCCCGCTGGCGATTGACGACGCCGCTGCGGTTCTGGATCTCACCGCTGATTATGACTGGCTCGCCACGCCTGAGCTGACCAACCCCGAAGACCTGGTCGGGTATGATGCCATCTGGCTGGTACCGGCAAGCCCGTATAAAAACACCGAGGCGGCGTTTATTGCCGCGCGTTACGCGCGTGAGAACAGCATCCCTTTTCTCGGCACCTGCGGCGGGTTCCAGCACGCGCTGATTGAGTATGCCCGTAATGTGCTGGGCTGGCACGATGCAGGCCATGCCGAAACCGATACCGAGGGGAGGATGGTGATTGCGCCGCTGGCCTGCTCGCTGGTGGAAAAAACCGACGCGATTGAGCTGCGGAACAACACGCTGATTGCCAAAGCGTACGGCAAGCCGGAAATTCAGGAAGGTTATCACTGCAATTACGGCGTCTCGTCTGAGTTTGCCAGCCAGCTTGAGCGGGGCGACATGCGCGTAACGGGCTGGGACGAGCAGGGCGAGATCCGCGCGGCAGAGCTGCTGACCCATCCTTTCTTTGTCATCACCCTGTTCCAGCATGAGCGGGCTGCGCTTCAAGGGCGCCCGGTGGTGCTGGTACAGGCCATGCTGCGGGCGGCGCAGGGATAAAAAAAGCAGACCGTCAGGTCTGCCTTGAATGTCAGCGGGGTGTGATCTCCCGGTCACGCCCGGCCAGCATGCCGCACAGGGCCATCACTACCGCAGCCAGCGCGCAGGCCAGCAGCGGAATGCGCCAGTCTCCGGCGGTATCGTGAATTTTCCCCATCAGCGGTGGGCCACAGGCCGCCAGCAGATAGCCAATCGACTGTGCCATGCCGGAGAGCGCGGCGGCCTGATGAGCCGAGCTGGCCCGCAGTCCGATAAACGTCAGGCCGAGGATCATGGTGGCGCCGGATCCAAAGCCAAACACCAGCGTCCAGACGACGGCCAGCCCCGGCGCGAACCAGAACCCGGCCGCACTGACGGCGCACATCAGAGCGACAAGCCCGGCTATGCCACGCTGATCGTTAAGACGGTGCAGGATCAGCGGAATGGCGAGACCGGGAACAGCGGTTGCCAGCTGGAGAAGTCCGTGCATGGAGCCAGCCTGCGTTTCGCTGTAGCCGTGGCTAAGTAAAATCGCGGGTAACCAGCCGATAATGACGTAGTAAATCAGCGAGTTAATGCCCAGAAAAAGCGTCACCTGCCAGGCGAGTGCCGAGCGCCAGATTGCCCGATTGTGCAACGCGCCCGCGCCGGTCAGGGTGGCGGCCGGCCTCTGGCGCCATTGCGGTAACCACAGCAGCAGCGCCACCAGCGGGAAGAACATCAGCATCAACAGCGCCCCGTGCCAGCCAGCATTCCCCAGCGACAGCGGGACGATCAGCGCCGACCCTGCGGCAGCGGCGGCCCCCATCGTCAGCGAATAAGCCCCCGTCAGTTTTGCGACCTGGCCCGGAAAATCACGTTTGATTAATCCGGGTAACAGGACATTGCCCAGCGCAATCCCACAGCCCACGATCGCCGTACCGATAAACAGCAGCGAGGCCGACGGCAGCGAACGTACGCCAATCCCGATGCAAATCAGCAGCAGAGCGATAAAAAGGCTGCGCTCCATGCCCAGGCGCCGGGCGACGCCTGCGGCAAGGGGAGAGATAAAGGCGAAGGCCAGCAGAGGCAGCGTTGTGAGCAGGCCGGTTTGCGCCGTGCTTAAGCCATAGTCCTGTCGGATGGTGTCGAGCAGGGGGGCGACCCCGGTAAAGGTGACGCGCAGCGTCGTGGCGATCATCAGGATGCCTGCAACCAGCAGCGCGCCCTGTTTCCCGGAAGGTTGAATAGCAGTAGTCATTATTGTCTCTTACGTTCAGGCGAGCGCATACCATACCGATTTAAGTCGTGGTTGAAATCAGGCTAAAATGACAGTTTATCGCTAATATCGGACAACTTTATGTATGGACTGGGACTCGACGGCTACGATCCCGATAGCCAGCACGACGCGGCGGTGGCCTTTCGCATCCGCGTGGTGGCACAAGAACAGTACATTCCGCTGCATCAGCACCGCAAAGGGCAGCTGATTATGGCGCTGGGAGGAGCGATCACCTGTGAAGTAGAGAACGCGATGCTGATGGTGCCGCCCCAGTATGCGGTGTGGATCCCGGGTCAAACGCCGCACAGCAACAAGGCGACGCCCGGCGCGCAGCTCTGCCTGCTGTTTATTGAACCCGGTGCGCTCGAATTACCGACGCGTACCTGTACGTTGAAAATATCGCCCCTGGTGCGGGAGCTGGTGCTGGCGCTCGCGGACAGGTCACAGGAGGAACTGCCTCTTCCCGCTACCGGAAGGCTGGTTGACGTCCTGTTTGATGAACTGCCCCTGCAACCGCAGGAGCATCTCCAGCTGCCGGTATCTCCGCATCCGAAAATTCGTCTGATGAGTGAGACCATGGCAAACGAACCTGCCGCCTGGCAGACGCTGGCGCAGTGGGCCAGCCACTTTGCCATGAGTGAGCGCAACCTGGCGCGACTGGTGGTGAAAGAGACCGGCTTAAGCTTTCGCCGCTGGCGACACCAGCTCCAGCTGATTGTCGCATTGCAGTTTTTGATCGGCGGAAAGTCGGTCCAGCAGGCGGCGCAGGCGCTGGGGTATGACTCCACCACCGCCTTTATCACCATGTTCAAGAAAGGACTGGGACAGACGCCCGCCCGCTATATCGCCAGCCTGACTACGACTTCCCGATAAACAGCGAAACCAGTCCGGCAGCAATCAGCGGGCCAACCGGCACGCCACGAAACAGCGCCACGCCTAAAACGGTGCCCACCAGCAGCCCGGCCACCAGAGAAGGCTGGCTGCTCATCAGCGTCACGCCGCGCCCGCCAAGCCATGAGACAAAAACGCCCACTGCAATCGCCACCAGCGATTTCCAGTTCACAAAGGAGTGCAGCAGCGTTGAGGCCGGTAGCGTTCCGCTGGCAATCGGGGCCATCACACCGATGGTCAAAATAATGATCCCGATGGTAAGCCCCTGTTTTTCTATCCACGGGAAGAAGGTGTTCAACGGTGTGACGCGAACGATGATCAGGACCAGAATGGAAATCGCGACGGTGGTATTGTGGCTGACAAAACCCAGAGCAGCCAGGGCCAGAAGTATGAGTAGTGTAGGGTCGAACATGACGGGATCCTTGCCAAAAATAGTAAGCCTGCTTACTTTACGCGCAAACGCGACGGCAGGCAGGCTTTACTGAAAAAATTGTCTATTTTTGGGCACTTGCCTGACGTCAGTCCACCAGTTGCTGGATAAGCGGACTCCCTTCGCGGATAAACACCGGGATGGTTTCCAGCGCCGCAGGCACCCGGATATGCTCCCCACCGGCGTAGCGCTCACCGTTGAGGGCGATCCAGCTATTGCCCGTCGGCAGCCAGACATCGCGCTCACGCTGACCGGCCTGCATAACCGGCGCCACCAGAAGATCTTCACCAAACAGATACTGATCTTCACACGCCCAGCTCTGCTTATCCTTCGGATAGTGCCAGAACAGCGGACGCATGAGCGGGTCTCCGTGCAGATGCGCCTGCTGGTACAGGGCGTCAATATATGGGCGCAGGGTTTCGCGCACGGTAAGCCAGTGCTGCATGATGGCGTAATTCTCTTCTCCGTAACTCCACAGCTCATTAGGCGAACCGCTGTTACACTGAGGAATGCCGTCACGGTAGCGCTCCGGGGGCTGGATCTGCGGTTCGCGATAGCCGTGCATGCGCAGAACCGGTGTAAACACCGCCCACTGGAACCAACGGATCAGCAATTCATGGAACGCCGGGTCGTTAACGTTCCCTCCCTGGAAGCCGCCGATATCGGTCGTCCACCATGGGATCCCCGCCAGCCCCATATTCAGTCCTGCGGCGAGTTGATTGCGAAAAGCATGGAACGAGGAGTGGACATCACCCGACCACGCCAGCACGCCGAAGCGTTGGCTGCCTGCCCAGGCGCAGCGTACCAGGTTAACAATGTCGGTTTCGCCGTTTGCCTGGAGCCCATCGTAAAAGCCCTGCGCAAAGTCACGCGGGTAGCGATTGCCCACTTCCAGTACCGGACCGGCGTGGTAGCGATAGTTGTCAAAATCATAGGCGCGATATTCCGGCTCCGCTTCGTCCAGCCAGAACAGCTTAATGCCCATGTCGTAGTAATTTTTCTTCACCGTATCCCAGACGAATTTCCGCGCCTCTGGATGGGTCGCATCAAAGAAGGTGGTATTGCCCATAAAATCGAGGTTGACCTGCACGCCGCGCTCACTGCTGACTAGCCAGCCTTTGGCTTTCATCAGCGGGTAGAGGGGGCTGCGCGCCTCTACCGTTGGCCACACCGACACCATCAGCGCAATACCCATTTCGCGCAGCTCGTCGACCATGCCTTCAGGATCGGGCCAGTCTACGGGGTCGAAGCACCAGGTGCCCTGATTCGGCCAGTGGAAAAAGTCGATGACCATCACCGACAGCGGCAGATTACGGCGGCGATACTCCCGCGCAACCTCAAGCACCTCCTGCTGGGTGCGGTATCGCAATTTGCACTGCCACAGTCCACTGATAAACGTCGGGGCGGGGGGCGGAGTACCGGTGGCTTTCACATACTGGCGGGTGATCTCCGCCACCGTGTCAGCGGCGGTGATCCAGTAGTCCATCTCTCCTGTGACGCGGGCGCGCCATTCCGTCTGATTTTTTGCAAAGCTGGCTTCACCAATCGCCGGGTTGTTCCACAGCAGGCCATAGCCAAGGCTGGACTGCATAAAGGGCACGCTGGCCTGGGAGTTGCGCTGAGCCAGCTCCAGCGTACAGCCTTTCAGATCCAGCCACGGCTGTTGATACTGACCCATGCCATAGATGCGTTCATCCGGACGCGATTCAAACCGGACGGTGAGCTGATATTTGCCGCCCATCAGCGGTTTAAATTCGCGGCCATCCAGCTTCAGGGCGCTGACATATTTATCCTGACTCTTCTCGCTGGCACCGATACCCACCGTTGAACGCTGGCGCCACATCTCCTCCAGCAGCAGTTCGCCGCGCTGATTGTAGAAGGCCAACTGACCTTTAAGGTTCAGGGTCGCGGTAATATTGCCGTTGCGCAGCGTCAGGCTTTCCGCTTCGGCGACAATCTCGGCCTGGCAAGGGGCGGCGGGTAACAGTGCCTGTAAGGCGTCATCAAATGCCGGGGAGCAGGTGGCCCTGACGCGAAGACTGTTTTCTCCCCAGGGTTCGATGCGCAGGATCTGGCGTTCAAAACGCCATTCGATACAGTTGGAATGTTGAATCAGCTCACTCATGGATAATGCGTCCTTCTAAACAGGGTGTTTGGCGAGATGGATGGATTGCATTGTGCTGTCGTCGAGCTTGTACCAGCGCAGCGTGGCAAACGCGCAGAGCGACAAGATGCCAGGTACGACGGTGAAGAGGGCGATGATGCAGTACATGGCCGTGGTAGTTTGTTCCGGGGCATTGGCAACATAGCCGCTTAAGCCCAGCGTCCAGCCAACAATCGCGCCGCTGATCGCCATCCCCAGCTTGAGTACGGCGAGGAAGGTGGAGAAGATCACGCCGTCCATGCGTTTGCCCTGTTTCCATTCGCCGTAATCGGCGACATCCGCCATCATCACCCACATTAGCGTGGTGGTGGCCTGGTAAAGGGTGGAGACGATAAACGTCATGGGCACCAGAATAAGCACCGACTTAGGCGCAAAGAACAGGGCGATGCTGAGTACCCCCGCCAGTACGGAACAATATCCAAACATCTGCACTTTGCTGACGTTCTGCGTCAGACGTTTGGCCAGCGCGCTGCCTGCGGCTTTCCCGAGAATATGCGCCCCGAGCATCCACATAAAATAGCTTGCGCTACCGAGATAATAAGTGACGAAATACATCATTGCGCCAAGGCGAATAACGCCAAAACCAATATTGGTTAATACCAGGACGGCGACAACTCGCCATTGGTCGTTTCGTAATAAATCCCGCAGTTCCGCAAGATAATTATTGTGGGTGGCGGGAGCCTTAATACGTTCACGCGTATTGGCGAAGCAGATCCAGAACATGATCACCGCGACGGTCGCCATAATGGCCATCGCCCAGCGGTAGCCCAGTAATTTATCGTCGCCGCCTAAAAACTCTGCCAGCGGCATCATAAAGAATGTCGACAACGCGCCACCCAGCGTGGCAAGGAAAAAGCGATAAGACTGAAGGGAAATTCGCGCATCGTTGTCGGGCGTAATTACCGCGCCCATGGAGCAATAGGGAATATTGATTGCGGTATACATCAGCATCATCAGGGTATAGCTGACGGTGGCGAAAATCATTTTACCGTGCAGGTCGAGCGACGCCGGCACGGCGTAGGTCAGCAGACAGCTTGCGCCAAAGGGCAGCGCCAGCCACAGCATCCAGGGGCGGAATTTTCCCCAGCGGGTACGCGTCCTGTCTGCGATATAGCCCATCGCCGGATCAATTATGGCATCGGCGGTTCTCGCCAGAAGAAACATAGTGCCCACGAATGCGGCAGGTAACCCCACCACGTCCGTATAGTAAAACGTCAGAAAAATAATGACGTTATCCAGCCCAATATGGCTCGCCATATCGCCTAACCCATAACTGATTTTTTCTTTACGGGTAATTATCTCGGTCATTGTATTCACCTTGCCAGTGTAAGGTTTATTTATGAGGTGCTCCGTAAACAAGGTTAACCATCATGAAAAGGTTAACAATTGCGAGATCTGGCATCGGGGTTACGTAAATTTCTTTTCGTGATACCGGTAACAAATAAAGTATTTAAACAGTGACTTTATACGGGGGAGGGGAGTTAACAGCGAATCGTTTCAGCGAAAAATTGTCATTTCGCGGACGCGTCATTGTCATTTAACTGTCATTTTGCGGGAGTAAAAAAAAGGGAAATGGGCAAGGCAGAGGGCATCATGAACGATCCTATGTTTGTCGAAACGCTGATTATCTCCTCATCGTTTTTTATCATCGCGATTATTTTGATTACTTCTGTGCTGCTGCTGGAAAACGGCTGACCGTTAGCCAGCCTCTGTATTTATTGTTTACGGAACGACACCAGTTCAGGACGGGCGATACGCAGATAGTCCTGGGTATCCATAATCACCGATTTTTCCAGCAGACCGGCGTTAAAGGCGATCTCGTCAAAGCGCTCAAACAGCAACGGATCGGCGACCAGCGTCAGATCCGGGTGAAAGCTGAAGGGGGGAATGGCGCCGAAAACGCAGCCGGTAAGCGCATCCACTTCGGCCGGACTGGCGAGAGATGCCTTAAGCCCTCCGAAATGGCTGGCCAGCAGGCTCAGATCGGCCTGCCGATCGGCGGCGAGGATTGCCAGAATATGTTTCTTAACGCCGTTGCCTTTTAACTTACAGACCAGCGCTTTTGCTCCCTGGCGGAGATCGGTCCCGCGAATTTCACTGACCGCTTCGCATTTCCCTACGGCCTCATGCGCCACCACACGAAAGTGCGCCTCCTGCTCGGTTAATAAGCTGATTAGCTGCTGATGGGTTGTCGTCCCGGTCACGTCATCAGACATAACGATTTCACCTGTGATTAGCCAATACGTAGCTTGCTACATTAGCACGGGAGGGAGAGGGCTGAAAGAAAACAGCCAGCGGGAGCGCTGGCTGTTGATTCATGCGTTGCTGGTGGAAGACTGTTTCTGGAACAGTTCCCGGAAGACCGGATAGATGTCATCCTGGTCACGAATGTGCTGCATCGCAAAGTTATCGAACATCGCTTGCAGATGCTCATACTCGCGCCACAGCGTCTGGTGGGCGCGACGGGTAATTTCAATGTAACTGTAGTAGCGCACCACCGGCAGGATCTTCTTCGCCAGAATTTCATGACACAGGGGCGAGTCATCCGCCCAGTTATCGCCATCCGATGCCTGGGCGGCGTAGATGTTCCACTGCGCCGGGTCGTAGCGCTCCTTCACCACCTCATCCATCAGCTTCAGGGCGCTCGACACGATGGTGCCACCGGTCTCCTGCGAGTAGAAAAACTCATGCTCATCCACCTCTTTCGCCTGAGTGTGATGGCGGATGTAGACCACCTCCACGTTCTTATACGTTCTGCTCAGGAACAGATAGAGCAGAATATAAAAACGCTTAGCCATATCCTTGGTGGCCTGATCCATTGAACCTGACACGTCCATCAGGCAGAACATCACCGCCTGGCTGGAAGGCTCCGGACGTTTTTCGTAGTTCTTATAGCGCAGGTCGAACGTGTCGATAAACGGTACCCGGTCGATCTTCGCCCGCAGTTCGGCGATCTCTTTTCGCAGGCGCTCCTCTTCCAGTAGTTGCGCCGGTTCGGTGTTTTCCACCACTTTCAGGCTGGTTTCCAGCTCGCGCAGTTCGCGCCGTTTGCCTGCCGTCATCGCCGTGCGTCGCGCCAGCGAGTTTTGCAGTGAACGCACCACGCTGATGTTGGCGGGCACCCCGTTTGCGGTATAACCCGCGCGATGGGTTTTGTATTCGTTGAGCTGACGGTGCTGATTCTTTCTCAGATTCGGCAGGGCCAGATCCTCAAACAGCAGGTCGAGATATTCGTCTTTTGAAATCTGAAAGACGAACTCATCCTGGCCTTCACCGTCCTGGCTGGCCTGTCCCTGACCGCTGCCAGAACCGCCGCCTCCGCCTTGTGGCCGCTCGATTCTGTCATTCTGGACGAAGTGGTCATTACCTGGGTGCACGCGATGGCGAAGGCCGCCACGCCCCTGATGAAACATCGGTTCGCTGATGTCATCGTTGGGGATGGAGACGGATTCGCCGCTGTCGACGTCGGTCACCGAGCGTTTGTTGATGGCCTCGGAGATCGACTGTTTAATTTGCGCTTTATAACGGCGCAAGAAGCGCTGGCGATTCACCGTGCTCTTGTTTTTGCCGTTAAGACGCCGGTCAATAAACCAGGTCATATATCCCCCGTACTGCATTTGCCAACTTGCAGCGTCCGTAAGTGCCGGACATTTTGTTGGCCCGGTAAGCGCGTTACCGGGCACTTGTTTTAAGACGATTTACGCACGCGCAGATACCATTCACAAAGCAGGCGGACCTGTTTGCGCGTATAGCCTTTTTCCATCATACGGTCGACAAAATCGTCGTGCTTTTTCTGCTCGTCGGTTGAGGTTTTGGCGTTGAACGAGATAACCGGCAACAGCTCTTCCGTATTAGAGAACATTTTCTTCTCTATAACCGTGCGCAGTTTTTCGTAGCTGGTCCAGTTTGGATTGCGGCCGTTGTTATGCGCTCTGGCGCGCAGCACGAAGTTCACAATCTCGTTTCGGAAGTCTTTCGGGTTGCTGATCCCGGCCGGTTTCTCAATTTTTTCCAGCTCTGCGTTCAGGGATTCACGGTCAAACAGCTGGCCGGTATCCGGGTCGCGGTACTCCTGATCCTGGATCCAGAAGTCAGCGTAGGTGACGTACCGATCGAAAATGTTCTGGCCGTATTCGGAATAGGATTCCAGGTAGGCGGTCTGGATCTCTTTGCCGATAAACTCGGCGTATTTCGGGATCAGGTAGCCTTTCAGGAACTCCAGGTAGCGTTCAGCCTGCTCCTGTGGGAACTGTTCACGTTCAATTTGCTGTTCCAGCACGTAGAACAGATGAACCGGGTTGGCGGCCACCTCCGCGTGGTCGAAGTTAAAGACGCGGGAGAGGATCTTAAACGCGAAACGCGTCGACAAACCGTTCATCCCTTCGTCGACCCCGGCGTAATCGCGGTATTCCTGGTACGATTTGGCTTTCGGGTCGGTATCCTTCAGGCTTTCGCCGTCATACACGCGCATTTTGGAGTAAATGCTGGAGTTTTCCGGCTCTTTCAGGCGCGACAGGATCGAGAAGCGTGACAGCGTTTCCAGCGTTCCCGGTGCGCAAGGGGCATGGACCAGCTCACTGTGGTTGAGCAGTTTTTCGTAAATCTTGATCTCCTCGGAGATCCGCAGGCAATAAGGCACTTTGACGATGTACACACGGTCAAGGAACGCCTCATTGTTTTTGTTGTTACGGAAGGTCACCCATTCAGATTCGTTCGAGTGGGCGAGGATAATCCCGTTAAACGGCAGGGCGGAAATACCTTCCGTCCCGTTGTAGTTCCCCTCCTGGGTGGCGGTCAGCAGCGGATGCAGCACTTTGATCGGTGCTTTAAACATCTCGACGAATTCCATAATCCCCTGGTTGGCGCGGCACAGCGCACCGGAATAGCCATAGGCATCCGGGTCGTTTTGCGCGTGATGTTCCAGCTTACGGATATCGACTTTACCCACCAGCGCCGAGATGTCCTGGTTGTTCTCGTCACCGGGTTCAGTTTTAGCAATGGCGATCTGCTCGAGGATAGACGGCCACACTTTCACGACGCGGAATTTGGTGATGTCCCCACCAAACTCGTGCAGGCGTTTTGCCGCCCACGGCGACATGATCGTACCGAGATAGCGATGCGGAATGCCAAACTCTTTTTCCAGAATTTGCGCATCCTCTTGCGGATTAAACAGGCACAGCGGATGGTCATTGACCGGGCTGCGCTCGCCGTTGGCGCTCAGCACATAGATCGGCACGCGCTGCATCAGCGCTTTCAGCCGTTCAGCCAGGGAGGATTTACCCCCGCCCACGGGACCCAGCAGGTAAAGGATCTGTTTCTTCTCTTCCAGCCCCTGAGCGGCATGCTTCAGGTAGGAGACGATCTGCTCAATGGCATCTTCCATACCATAGAACTCTTCAAACGCCGGGTATCGGGCGACTACCCGATTCGAAAAAAGACGGGAAAGCCGTGGCTCCAGGGCAGTATCAACCATGTTTGGCTCACCGATAGCCATCAATAGCCGTTCTGCCGCATTGGCATAGGCACTGCGATCTTGCCGACAAATGGTAAGAAACTCCTGCAGTGTGAACTCTTCGTCCTTGGCAGCTTCGTAGCGCTGGCGATAGTGATCGAATATATTCATGGCATGCCGTCCTTTCGTTTTTTAGCACAGGATAAGAGCCGTTCGTATGAGTAGTGGAGGCTCCCGGAAGAGAATCTTTCGCACCTCACTGCCAGAGCAGCAACCTGTGTGCCAGGTCGAAGGCTATGAACCGCAGGGTGTTCAGCAAAACCTCTTCTTAAATTAAAGCGTAGATGGCAATTGCAAAACTTGCATACGGATAAAATCTACTTTCAATGACATATCAATAACTCATCCAAAAATTTCCACTGCGGTTATAAGCGAAAAGGGGGTTTTTCATTTATCGGTCACATAAATGAAAGCGGGATG